>NZ_PNDT01000015.1:0-14997 GCF_005886375.1 Pseudoalteromonas sp. S1727 | reverse complement strand
GAATTGACTGTGCTGCAATAAATAAATTTATTGCTGTTGGTCACTCAGTTCAATTGAGACTCTAAATTTGTTTGCGTCATCTAGCGAACTAGAATCTGCTGTTAGAACTCAATCTGTACGAGTGCCCACACAGATGATTGCTTTATATTGTTAAAGAACGTTGCGATTAAAGCGCTTGGCTTTATCTCGCTAGGGCTGCGCATGTTACGCTTTCCTATTTTTTTGTCAACACTTAATTTTAAACTTTATTAAAAATCTAAACTCAAGTTTTACTCAACTCACTGATTAGCTGCTGCTTCGCTAAGCGTTGCCTGCTCTGCCGTCTCAGTGGGGTCGCATTATAGGGAGAACAGATTTTAACGCAAGCGTTTTTTAAAGAAAACTTCAAATAAAGTGCTGTTCGTCTGTTTTACGAGCTAAACACACCAAAAACGACACTTTTCTAAGCAACCTAACTACCCACTGGCCATTTTATAGGCTCTGCTGATACACTCTACTTTACTTACTTCAATATTTTTAGGTACTCAAATGACTATCCGTTCTTATAAAGGAGTTACTCCAAATTTTGATCAATCTGTGTATATAGATGAATCTGCTGTTTTGGTTGGTGATATTACTTTAGGCGCAAACAGTAGTGTTTGGCCTCTAGTCGCAGCGCGTGGAGATGTTAACTATATACGTATTGGTGAGCGTACCAATATACAAGATGGCAGCGTATTACATTTAACACGTTCTAGTAAAAGTAATCCTGATGGCTACCCACTAATTATTGGTGATGATGTAACCGTAGGGCATAAGGTAATGCTGCACGGGTGCCGTTTAGGAAACCGTATATTAGTAGGCATGGGTGCCATTGTAATGGATAACGCTATTGTCGAGGATAATGTGATTATTGGCGGTGGCTCATTAGTGCCACCAAATAAACGTTTAGAGTCAGGCTACCTTTATGTTGGTAGCCCTGTAAAGCAAGCTCGTCTGTTAACTGAGCAAGAACTGAGTTTTTTAAAGATCTCTGCGAATAACTATGTAGAGCTAAAAGACGAGTACTTAGAAGAAGGCTAATTGAGTGCTTTAATTTCAATTTGCCCTGCTGAGTTATACTCTTCATCTTCGATTAGTTGCTCAGCAAGCTCTTCATAATCAAAACGCAGTGATTCAAAATACAGTTTTGCGGCTGCATTATCCGAAATGGCTAGGCTGTGCGTATCAATAATACATTCAACCATCAATCCGCTAACCTGCGCGAAAAAAGTTAATAGCTGAGTTTGCTCATTAAACTCAATTCTATCTATAAATTGGATGGCTTGATTCATTTGAGCTCCCCTGCTTTTAACGCTCTTACGACAGGTAATATCTCTGGCATTTTATTGCGCCATACATAGAATGCTTGTGCAGCTTGGCCAACCAACATCCCACTACCATCAAGTACGTTAATATCAGCTTTATGATCCTGAGCCCACTGCATAAACAAGGTGCTTTTTAGTGAATAAAACATATCATAAACGCAGTCACAGCCGCTTAGGTGTTTTTTATTTAGTGCAGGTAACTCACCCAACATGCTGCTAGATGTAGAGTTTACAATTAGCGAGTAATCACCAACTGGCAAATCATCTAAACCGTAGCCTGTTACTTTTCCATATTGTGCAAATAATTCAGCAAGCGCTTTAGCTTTTGCCGCAGTACGGTTTACGATAACAATTTCACTAGGCTGCTGAGCTAATAGCGGTAGCACGACACCTCGAGCAGCACCACCAGCACCAATTAATAAAATACGTTTACCTTTAAGCTCAACGTTATTTGCCAATAAGTCATTAACAAAGCCAACACCATCGGTGTTATCACCTAGTAAACGACCATCATCTAGTAGCTTTATTGTGTTTACAGCACCAACAATGGTCGCTAACTCAGTTCGCTCGTCAACCAATTCATAAGCTTGCTCTTTAAATGGCATCGTCACATTTGCTCCAAGGCCTCCCTGCACAAAAAAGTCTGTGACTGATTTTTTAAAACCGTCAATCGGTGCTAATATTGCGCGGTAGTCGATTTGTTCACCTAAAGAGGCTGCAAATTGCGTATGTATTGCGGGTGATTTTGAGTGTTCGATTGGGTTTCCAAAAACCGCATATTTGTCCATGTTCAAGCAACCTCTTTGTACAGTAAACACTGTTAATTAACGATGATAAAATTATGATTAGACGACTTTTCTCAAAATCGAAACCAGCTGAACCACAACAAGCGCCAACGCCAGAAAATACCCCCTATCAAATAATGGGCGGTGAACAAGGTGCGCGTGCCCTAGCCAATAGATTCTACGATATTATGGCAAGCGATGAATACGCCAAACCGTTATATGATATGCATCCTCAACCATTAGATCGTATACGCCAAGTATTTTTTGAATTTTTATCCGGTTGGTTAGGTGGCCCTGACTTATTTGTTGAGAAATATGGTCACCCAATGCTGCGTAAACGCCATATGCCATTTCCGATCGATCAAGATTTACGCGATCAATGGATGTACTGTATGAATAAAGCGCTTGATATTGAAATTGATAACCCATTACTGCGCGAAGGGCTACGTAAATCACTTGAACAGCTTGCTAGCCATATGATTAACCAACATTAAACAGCAAAATTCAGGTTAAGCAAAAGGCGCATTCTCAGCGCCTTTGCAATTTATAACTGCCACTCTCTGACAATTAAGTTACTTGGCTCTGCACTTAGCCAATCTTGGGGGCGTAAGTAATATTGGTATAATTGTGCTTCAGCGCTATCAGCAGCAGGAACATAATTATATTCCCAACGAGCAAGTGGTGGCATCGACATTAAAATTGATTCTGTGCGCCCTCCTGTTTGTAAGCCAAACAAGGTACCACGGTCCCACACTAGATTAAACTCAACATAACGGCCACGACGATACAATTGAAAGTCCCGCTGTTGCTGTGTAATTGGGGTGTCTTTACGGCATTCAATAATTGGTAAATATGCATCTAAAAAACCATTACCTACAGCTTGCATAAAGGCAAAACTCTTTTCAAACCCTTGCTCATTTAAATCATCAAAGAACAAGCCACCTACTCCACGGGTTTCATCACGATGTTTAATATAAAAATACTCGTCGCACCATTTTTTATATTTCGGGTATACGTCATCACCAAACGGCGCACAAAGATCATGAGCAACTTGGTGCCAGTGTTTAACATCGTCAAACACGGGATAAAATGGTGTTAAGTCAAAACCGCCACCAAACCACCAAATAGGCTGTTCACCTTCTTTTTCAGCAATAAAGAAGCGTACATTGGCGTGACTTGTTGGAATGTGCGGATTTTTTGGATGAATAACCAAAGATACGCCACAAGCATGAAAACTACGCCCTGCGAGCTCTGGCCTATGCGCTGTCGCTGATGCTGGCATTGATGCACCAAACACGTGAGAATAATTAACACCGCCTTGCTCGATAACATTGCCATCACGAATCACGCGAGTGCGACCACCGCCCCCTTCAGCACGTTGCCAGCTATCTTCGACAAATTGGGCTTGCCCGTCAGCCTGCTCTAAACCTTGGCAAATTGTATCTTGCAAAGCCATTAGGTAGCTTTTTACTTGTTCGAGTAAATTACTGTGCATGTTTATCCTCTAAATACTTTGCCAGTCATAGCATCTTTTATAGTGCTTGGTTGGGTGTTACCGCCAAGCGCTTCGTCAACATAAAACGCCACTTGTTGGTCAAATTCTGTTTTCGCCATTGCAATGCTGGTCACGGTATCTTGGCCTGATAGATTCGCACTGGTAGAAACTAGCGGCTTGCCAAACTGTTGGCATAACTGCTTGACTGTTGGATGGTTTGTAACACGAACAGCAATGGTATCAAACTGGCCGGTTAGCCATTTGGGTGTGTTTTTAGCTGCAGGCATCACCCAAGTTATCGCACCCGGCCACTGCGAAAAAATATCAGCACGCTTATCCATAGGAATTTTTGCATCATCAACGTACTTTAATAATTGCCCGTAGTTATCTGCAATTAAAATGAGGCCTTTTTCTACTGGACGCTGTTTTATTGCCAATAAGCGTTCTACCGCTTGTTGGTTATCTGGATCGCAACCTAAACCATAAACGGCTTCGGTTGGATAAACAATAACGCCACCTTGCTCTAGTGCAGCAACGGCAGTTAAAGGAACTGAAGTTGAATCAGTCACAAAAAATCTCCAATACTAAAAATATAAGCGGGTAATTATTGCTCGACAGTGAATTTATGCGAACAACTTTTCTGTGGGCATTGTAACACAACACTGTTAGTCATTTGCTTTTGCATCATCACTGGCCACTGACATGCAGGGCAAGTGTGGGCAACAGGTTTAAAATTCAATGTATATTTGCAACTTGGATAGCTGTTGCATGAATAAAAGGTTTTACCAAATTTATTGCTACGTGCGACCAACTGGCCTTTTTCACATTTCGGGCAAGTTGGCAAGGCCTCTTGATTAGGCTCGGGTTCATCATGAGCAATATAATGACAATTGGGATAATCCGTGCAGCCGATAAACATGCCATAGCGGCCATTTTTAACAACTAATGGATTGCCGCATACTGGGCATGGGCTGTCCTCAAGCACTTTAATTTGGTGATTATCATGCTGAGCGAGCGAGCGAATAAAATCACACTTAGGGTAACTAGCACAACCAAGAAAAGGGCCCGACTTACTATTGCGAATTACAAGTTCTGACCCACATTTAGGGCACACTTCGTATTCTTTTTCTAAGGCATGTTGGTTTGCAGAGAAAAGAGATTGATCAATTTTACTCATGTGTTTCCTAAGCAGCTGGCTAATTTTCGCCTAATATACCCAAACTAATTAAAGATACAAGTTAATGTAATACTTCTGCTGGCTCATCAAAAATGAGCTCTTCCATTTGTGCATAAGCTTGCTCTGATCCTGGCACATTAAACAACACCATAAGTACAACCCATTTAAGATCATCGAGAGAGATGAAAGGCTTGTCTAACGCAAATAAACGATCCATCACCATTTCACGGGTGGCGCTATTGATCACCCCAACTTGCTCAACAAACATTAAAAAGCCGCGACATTCCGTACTGAGCATCTGGCATTCGCTGTCGGTAAAAATACGTACGGCATGATGTGGGTGAGCATTTAGATAAGGGAATTCATCACTGTGCTGTAAATCAGCAAGCTGTTCTAGCCAATCAAGTGCTTTGTATATTTCGGGCTTATTAAAACCGGCCCGCAGCAACTCATCGGTGAGTTCGTTGTGCTCAACAAAGACTTCTGCTTCACTGTGAATATAGTTTTCAAACAAATACATGAGGATATCGAACATGTTACTTCCTCCAAGCTTGCACTCTAAAACTAAAGCTTATCGAATTCTAATATAGCCATCTAATACACGTTCTACTTTATCTGCTAACTCAAGATCAAGCAAACGAGCTTGTACTTTATCTATTGACCATTGGCTACGTTGGGCTATTAAGTCTACCGCTGTCACTTCATAACCAACACTGCTTAGCACTCGACAGGCAGCTTCATCATCTTTCAACTCCTCTATATTATATAGACTGCTTTCACAAAAAAAGCTTACTTCATCAAGAATATCACTGACATTTTCAACTAACTTTGCTCCTTGCTTAATTAAAAAGTGACTGGCTTCAGAGAGTGGGTTTTTAATTGAACCCGGCACCGCAAACACTTCTTTATTTTGTTCCAGCGCATAGCGCACCGTAATCAACGAACCACTTTTAATTTGCGCCTCAACAATTAACACCCCAAGTGATAAACCAGATATTATACGGTTACGCCGAGGGAAGTTATTGGCATTAGCAGCCGTACCGGGTAAAAACTCACTGACTAACAACCCATGCTCACAAACTTGCTCCGTCAGTAGTTTATGCCGTTTCGGATAATGAACATCCACACCAGTACCTAACACAGCTATCGTATTACCGCTCCCTGCCAGCGCACCTTTATGAGCTGCACCATCAATGCCAAGCGCCATCCCAGAAGTAACCGTGAGTCCAGCTAATGTCAGTTGATGGGCAAATTCAGCTGCAATTTCCAGCCCGGTGGGCGTCGCATTACGACTTCCAACAATCGCGATCTGCGGGCTACTCAATAACGCTAAGTTACCACGACAAAACAATAATAAAGGCGCGCTGGCGATTTCTTTTAATAAAGGAGGATAGAGAGGATCAAAGTAATTAATTGCGGTTATCTGTGCTTGCTTAATTAATGTGTGGTAATGCTCTACTTGGCGCCAATCAGTTGCTAATAAACTGCTGGCAACCTGAGGGCTTAGGCCGCATTCTGTGAGCTGCTTGTGTGTCAGCTTGAATAGGCTTTCAAGCGGCTGCGTTTGCGATAATGCGAGTAGGGTTTTGACCCCCAAACCTTTGCATAAATAAAAGGCAAGCCAATCTGTTAACTTGCCTGATGAATCTTTCATGCTCTCTCCTTAGAGCACACAAACCTGCATTAATTTATTACTGCAAAATCACCGACTCGGATTGGGTGCTGGTTTTTTACGATTAAAGCGTAGCTAACATTGTTATAAACTTTAAATACCATTAGCTCACCGACTTTTTCTTTTGGCATATGCCACACTTTAGTGTCTTCATCCGGTTCAGCGCCAAAAAATTCGTTGGTTTTAGTCACTAATTTCTCAAGACTATTCGAATCTTCTTTATAGCGAGGACCATTTCGACCATCAAAAACCGTTGGTGATTGACGCTCAATATCTAAAATGTGACCTTCTTTAATTGCCTGCTCTGACCCTAAGTTTAGCACTACAATGTCCATTGTGCTGAATTCTCGCAAACCACTAACTGATGAAATGATTATTCCGTCTACAGGTTGATCAGGACGATGGATATTAAAATAAGCTGGCAATAATTGACCATCCATTGCCGGCATTAAAAAATCAGCTGGTTTAATTTCTTGCTTTACCTGTTCAAGTTTAACTGAAGCAGGTACACCGTTAGCAACATCCCCCTTTCTAAATACCCGACCTACAGCCACCAATTGCGTATTATTGGCGAGTACTTCATTGGTGTTGGGATCAATAAACTCTTGGCCTTTACGGTAAATAGCGTACGATTCGTAAAGCTCTAAATCACCTTTAACGTAAACAATGTGCCCTTCGGTGTTCATTTTAGTATTCACATTCGCGCCAAGAATATACGGTTTTTCTGCAATTTCTTTTGCATCAATTGCTTGCTCGTAGGTTAGGTAAGGTCGTAATAATTCCAGTGGGAGCGTAGGAACCGCATTTTTACCTTTTGGCGTAATACGCCCATGTGGAGAAAGCTTTTTATAGCCCGAGTTTACCACCAAACGCGGATTACCATGCTCATCATAGATCAAAGACAAAGCATCGCCTGGATAAATCAGGTGTGGATTATTAATTTGCGGGTTCATTTGCCAAAGCTCAGGCCATTGCCACGGCTGCTCCAAATAAATGCCTGAAATATCCCATAACGTATCGCCTTTTTTTACAACGTATTGTTTAGGCGCATCTTTTTTTATTGTTAATACATCAGCTAATGATGGAAAAGTAGCACTAAATGCTAACATTGCCGCAAATAATGGGTATTTCATTGAGCTTCCTTGTAGTGTTTTTTCATTATTATCGACCAAAACCTGTTAAAGGTGAACGCGAATGGCTAAAATAAGAGCATACAATACCCTAAATTAAGCACAAGTGAAAAAGGTTACTATGGCTAGGTTAGAAGTTTTAAGATTTCCAGATGAGCGTTTACGTACTATAGCAAAAGAAGTCACTGCAGTTGACGATCAAGTTCGCGAAATTGTTAAAGACATGCTGGAGACTATGTATGATGAAAACGGCATTGGGTTGGCTGCCACACAAGTCGATATTCATCAACGTATAGTGGTCATTGATGTCTCTGAAGAGCGTAATGAGCCGTTAGTGCTGATCAATCCAACTATCATTAAACAAGATGGTAAAACTGTGAGTGAAGAAGGTTGTTTATCAGTACCGCACTCTTATGCAAAAGTTGACCGCGCAGAAACCGTTACAGTGACCGCGCTAAACGAGCAAGGCGAAGAATTCAGCTTAGATGCCGATGAGCTGCTAGCGATTTGTATTCAACATGAATTAGATCACTTAAAAGGCAAATTATTTATCGATTATTTATCGCCGCTAAAGCGCCAACGTATTCGTAAAAAGCTTGAAAAAGAAGCTAAATTTGCAGCACAGTAATAAGCACCTTAGGAAAACTCAGTGACACAACCATTACGCATTATTTTTGCCGGTACGCCCGATTTTGCTGCGCGCCATTTACAAGCTCTAATTGATTCTGAACATCAAATAGTGGGCGTTTACAGCCAACCAGATCGCCCCGCTGGCCGCGGTAAAAAACTAAAAGCCAGTGAGGTCAAAGAACTGGCTTTACAGCACGACTTACCTGTTTTTCAACCTGCGTCATTAAAAAGCGACGACGCTCTCAGTGAATTAAGCAGCTTAAATGCCGACATTATGATTGTAGTCGCTTATGGTCTATTACTACCAAAAGCTATTTTAGAAGCGCCGCGTCTTGGTTGCTTAAATGTGCATGGCTCAATTTTACCGCGCTGGCGTGGAGCTGCGCCAATTCAACGCGCAATTTGGGCGGGTGATGAAGAAACAGGCGTTACAATAATGCAAATGGATGAAGGCTTAGATACTGGCGACATGCTACATATCAGCCGCTGCCCTATTGAAGCAACTGAAACAAGTGCAAGTTTGTACAGCAAACTTGCCGAACTAGGCCCAAAGTCACTAATCGACACCATCACTAAATTGGTCAATGGCGAAATTACCCCGCAAGTACAAGATGATGAACAGGCTAATTACGCTAAAAAGCTATCTAAAGAAGAAGCAAATATCGACTGGGCTATGGATGCGCTACAAATAGAGCGTAATATTCGCGCATTCAATCCTTGGCCAGTATGTTTTACCCAAATGGGCGGCAACACGGTTAAAATCTACCAAGCAAATGTGGTTGAACAACAAGGTACTCCCGGCACTGTATTACAAAGTGATAAACACGGTATTGTGGTTGCCTGCGGGACTCACGCGCTGAATATCACCCAACTACAGCCACAAGGCAAAAAGCCAATGGCCATTACAGACTTTTTAAACGGTCGAGCAGACTGGGTAACCCCTGGCACACTAATAGGCGAACATAATGAGTAATGTCAGGGCGCTGGCCGCCGAAATCTTATATAACGTGGTTGATAAGGGCGCGTCACTCAATCAAGAGTTACCATTTGCAAGCCAAGGTTTACCGCCTAAAGATAAAGCCCTTTTGCAACAAATTTGCTATGGTGTGTTACGTTATTTACCAAGCTTAGATAATTACTGCCAACACTTAGTTGAGCAACCTCTCAAAGGGAAGCGCCGTATTTTTCAGTTTTTGTTGTATGTGGGCATTTACCAACTTCAACATATGCGCGTCCCACCGCACGCAGCTATTAGTGAAACCGTTAATGCCTTAGCACAGCTGCGAGCATTAGGATTAAAAGGATTGATCAACGCAATCTTACGTAGCTTTCAGCGTCAACAAGCAGAGCTAGAAGAACAAGCCAAGCAAATTCCTGTGTGTTTATACAATCACCCTAATTGGTTTATCAAACAAGTCACTGAGGCTTATCCTGATGATTGGCAGGCACTGCTAGAGGCCAATCAGCAACAAGCTCCAATGTGGTTGCGCGTTAACCAAGCGCAATATAGCACTGCTGAATATAGCGAAATGCTCACAGCTAATGATATTGCACACATGCTCAATCCTGACTTTCCTGACGGTATTAAACTTGATAAACCACGTGATGTATTCTCATTGCCTGAATTCGACACCGGTGCTTGCTCAGTACAAGATGCTGCAGCACAACTTGCAGCACGCTTTTTAGATCCAAAAGCAGACGAACATATTCTAGATGCCTGTGCAGCGCCTGGTGGTAAAACGTGTCATATATTAGAGTTAGCTGATGCCGATGTCCTCGCTCTCGATAGCGATGCCACTCGACTTGAACGTGTTAAGCAAAACTTGGTACGTATAGGTTTAGGTGCCGACTTACAATGTGCCGATGCGTCACAACCTCATAAATGGTGGGATGAACGTCATTTTGACCGTATCTTGCTGGATGTGCCCTGCTCTGCAACGGGCGTCATTCGTCGCCATCCAGATATAAAGTGGCTACGTCGCGCGTCTGATATTAATGATCTGGCAACATTACAAGGCGATATTTTAAATAGTATTTGGCCTTTATTAAAACCAGGCGGCACATTAGTGTATGCAACCTGCTCTGTATTACCACAGGAAAACCAGCAGCAAGTCGCTAAGTTTTTAGCAAATAATAGCGATGCCGAACATATTCCGCTGCATGATAACGATACCCCAAACAACCCAGGGCTGCAGTTACTGCCTGGTGAGAGTGACGGATTTTATTATGCCAAGCTTGTAAAAACACACTCATAAGAAGCGTTTAGTAAACCATGAAAATAATCATACTCGGTGCAGGACAAGTAGGCGGTACACTCGCAGAAAACCTGGTAGGTGAACAAAACGAAATCACGGTTGTAGATATTGATGGTAACCGGTTACGTGAGTTACAAGATAAATACGATCTACAGGGTGTTACTGGTCACAGTGCGCACCCTGATGTATTACGCCGCGCTGGTGCGGAAGACGCCGATATGATCATTGCAGTGACCAGTTCAGATGAAGTAAACATGGTCGCTTGCCAAGTCGCGTATAGTATTTTTAATACACCGACTAAAATTGCGCGAATTCGCTCGGAGCAATACTTAAAGTATCGCGAAAAGCTCTTTCAAAACGACGACTTACCAGTTGATCACTACATTGCGCCTGAGCAATTGGTGACCAAGTATATTCGACGTTTAATTGATTATCCGGGAGCATTACAAGTATTAGAGTTCGGCGATGGCATGCTTTCGCTTGTGGCCGTAAAAGCCTACTACGGGGGCTTGTTGGTAGGTTATGCACTGTCAGCATTAAAAGAGCATATACCCAATGTTGAAACCCGTGTTGCTGCGATTTACCGCCAAGGTAAAGCCATCAAGCCATTGGGCACAACGGTCATCGAAGCAGATGATGAAGTGTTCTTCCTTGCGGCGACGAAACATATTCGTGCTGTAATGAACGAACTACAAAAGCTAGAGCGTTCATACAAAAAGATTATGATTGCAGGTGGTGGTAACATCGGTGCGGGGCTTGCACACTCTTTGGAAAAAAATCACAGTGTAAAGTTGCTTGAGCGTAATAAAGAGCGTGCCGAGCAACTTTCAGAAATGCTTGATAATACGGTGGTATTTTGTGGTGATGCCTCTGATCAAGAGTTGTTATCTGAAGAGCATATCGAGCAGGTTGATGTGTTCATCGCGGTAACCAATGATGATGAAGCTAATATCATGTCAGCCATGCTCGCTAAACGTATGGGCGCGCAAAAAACCATGGTGTTAATACAGCGTGGCGCTTACGTTGATTTAGTACAGGGTGGCGAAATTGATATTGCCATTTCACCACAACAAGCCACGATTTCAGCCTTACTTACCCATGTTCGTCGCGGTGATATTGTTAATGTATATTCATTACGTAAAGGCGCAGCAGAAGCCATTGAAGCGGTGGCTCATGGCGATGAACACACCTCAAAAGTAGTAGGTCGCGCAATTGCTGATATTAAGTTGCCAGCAGGTACTACGATTGGCGCGATTGTTCGTAACGATGATGTGTTAATTGCGCATGATGACACGGTGATCCACTCTGGCGATCACGTTATTATGTTTTTGATCGATAAAAAACATATCAATGTCGTTGAAAAACTATTCCAAGTTAGCGCTATTTTCCTCTAAAACTTACCTTTCGAAACAAAGCGACTGTATCGAAAGGTGAATTTTCACAACAAACCAATGTAAATAGAAATCAATCTCAAAAGCGTTTACTTTAGTACCTAAATCCATTACCCTCCTCGCTGTTTGATAATCAAGCACCAACTTCTGTGAAAAGTTAATTTCACCTTCTTTAACATTAAATGGATTTCCTAAGATGATGTACCCAGCTTTAAACACGTCTCTTCGCGTTACATACTGCAGCGTTATTAGTATTCTTTTGTGTGGACTAGCCACTAACGCAAATGCTGAAGCTAAAAAAGATATTGAAAAGCTCACCATTGTTGGCGAGCAAGATAATGGTTATAAAGTTAGTTCAATGAACTCAGCTACCGGTCTCGATCTCAGTCACTTGCAAACACCGCAATCAGCGATTGCAATCACCAGTGAATTTATGGCTGATCAACAACTCACTAGCGCTATAGAAGCTATCACCAGTGTAACAGGCATCAACGCCAGAGAAGCCGACAATGGAAAGTTTTCAATTTCAGCGCGTGGTATTAGTGTCACAAGTATTTTATATGATGGTATCGCAACAACTTACGATACCCGTTTCAATTACGGCGATAACCTAACAGATACAGCGATATATGAACGTATTGAAGTTGTTCGCGGCGCAACAGGGTTAATGCTTGGTGCGGGTAACCCATCTGCTGCAATTAATTTAATACGCAAACGCCCTACAGTCCATAATCAAGTAAAACTCAGTGCATCCGTGGGATCTTGGCAAAACTATCGTGGCGTAGTTGACATCTCTGGTAGCTTAAATGACAGCGAAAGTGTCCGTGGACGAGCTGTTGCAGCCTACCAAGATCAGCAATCGTACCAAGATCGATTCTCGCAAAGTCGTAGTACTTTATATGGCATTGTTGAAGCAGATGTCACCGATAATACCTTGCTGACCTTTGCCCTAGATACGCAAACAACTACTCCAAAAGGCACTATGTCCGGCGGTTTACCTATTTTTTATAGCGATGGCAGCCGTACCAACTATGCCAGAGAAACATCGACCGCCCCAAGCTGGTCATCATCTAAAACAAAAGCATTAAATAGCTTTATCAAAGTTGAGCATTATTTCAATAGTAATTGGCAGTTAAGCGCAAGCTATATCTATGGAAATAACGACTTAGAGTATGATGTGTTTTGGGCAACCGGACACCCAGATCCACAAACTAATATAGGTATGGTTCCAGGCTCGTTAAATTATATTGATGCAAACCGCATTCAACGTACCTATGAAATAGAGTTATCGGGTCGATTTAATTGGTTTGGGCAAAACCATCAAATACTTGTTGGCTATAATGACCAAGAGCAAGATTTCTCAACGCCGTACTTTCCTGCTCAAGAAAATGCCACTATTATCGGCGACTTTAGCGCACCAGATTACGACTACCCAAAGCCAACCTGGCAAGCGGCGCCTGCTTATGGCTCATACGGCACCACACAACAGAGTGCGCTTTATTTTGCCACTCAACTTAACTTAACCAATGATTTATCGGTAATTTTAGGTAGCCGCTTAAACCAATGGCAAACGTCGCAAGATAACTTTGGTAGCGTTCATGATTATAAGTTAGATAATGAACTAACTAATTACCTAGGCACTACCTACGCTATAAATCAAAATTGGGCGCTATATGCAAATTACACAGATATATTTACACCGCAAAGCCGAGTTGACGAAAATGGTAATTACTTAGCGCCAATTCAAGGTAAAAATTACGAAGTGGGAATCAAGGCTTCATTATTAAATGAGCGTTTAGATATCTCATTGTCTGGTTTTGAAATTCATCAAGACAATTGGGGGGAATATACGGGTGAAACCATTCCAGATACTTTACAAGCAATTTATCAACCTATTGATGGCACAGTCACAGATGGCTTTGAGTTCGAGCTCAATGGGGCAATTAGTGATGTATGGAATGCATACTTTGGATATACCCGCAGTGAAGGTGAAAACCCCGATGGTACACCTTTAAATACCACCAACCCAAAAGATCAGTTTAAATTATTCACTAGTTATCAACTAAGTGATAGCTTACAAGGAGTGAAAATTGGCGGAGGTTATCGCTGGCAAAGTCGCAGCTATGATGAGGTAAGCAACCCTGTACTGGGCACAGTTGAAGTTGAACAACAAGCCTATGGAGTGGCCAGTTTAATGGCTAGCTACCAAATCAATCAGCAAATGGCCGTGAGCTTAAATGTTGATAACTTATTTGATAAAACGTACTACAACCAAATCGGTTTTTACAACCAATATCGTTACGGCAGTCCGCGGAAATTCTCTTTGCAGTTTGACTACAGTTTGTAACCAGACGCGTTCAAAATTAAATAAAAAAAGCAGCTTAATGAAGCTGCTTTTTTGTGTAGGAGTATATTTCTATCTGTTTATTGTACTTTGGCAAACTCTTCTTTTGATAATTCACCGTTGCTATCAGTGTCTAAATCAGAAAAGATTTCAACTAGCTGTGCATTAACCGACGCTTCTTTTTGGCTTATCACACCATCACCATCGGTATCAAAAGTATCAAAGCTAACTGCCGCAAACGCAGTAGATGAAGCCGCTAGGGCAATAATTGCAAGTGTTGTATTAATATGTTTCATAGTGTTATTCCTAATAATTTAAAGTGAGAGAAATCCTTTTCAGAGATCCCTGTTTGTGGAAACTGAAATTACGCTTTTGAAAATTCTTCTTTCGATAACTCACCGTCTTGGTCAGTATCTAATTCAGCAAATTGGCTCATCAGCTTGGCATCAACAGCCGCTTCGCTTTGACTAATTGTGCCGCTACCATCAACATCTAAAGTATCAAAGTCAGTGCCAGCAAAAGCTGCGGAAGAAGATGCTAATGCAATAAGTGCTAATGTTTTATTTAATGTATTCATAATCTGTTCCTTCAATGTACTATCAAAAAAATTACTCATGTTTTCGCTACTCACACTGTCCTTGTTATTCTTTTTAATAGGCTCCTTGCCTATTTAGGTGTCTTGGGCACTCAGAACTGAGCAGCATTTTATGCAAGCTAGGTTCAGCACCATTAAGCTTTTGAAAATTCTTCTTTTGATAACTCACCGTCTTGG
>NZ_PNDT01000149.1:0-329 GCF_005886375.1 Pseudoalteromonas sp. S1727 | reverse complement strand
CTAGCATTGTTACTCCTAAAATTAAAAGCCCACAATAGCATAAGCCAGCGCTAGGCTGGCTTATGAAAACAACATATTATTGTCTACTTGCGCTATAAAATTATAAGCCGCGCTTTAGCATGTAATACGCTGCATTATGGCGTAGTTCTGTTTTGAAACCACGGATGCTGGTATCTGCATCAATGATCATGGTTTCAACACCCGCCATTTCAGCAAAATCTACAATCATATCTGTAGTTACCGCTTGGCTGTATGCAGTGTGGTGTGCACCACCAGCATGGATCCACGCAGCAGACGCTACTGAAAGATTTGGTTTTGGTTCCCACAAT
>NZ_PNDT01000148.1:0-347 GCF_005886375.1 Pseudoalteromonas sp. S1727 | reverse complement strand
ACCAGAAATCATTACTGAGACTGTCGATATATTAAATTATTACCATGGCAAAATGCCAATTGGCGTAGGTACTGGTGCAGATCGCGCACATGCCATCGACCATTTAACTCATACCGGTTTAATCGATAAAATTGATGCGTTAGTCACGGCCAGTGATGTTCGTCACGGTAAACCACACCCAGAAACCTTTTTAAGCGTTGCCAAACAAATTGGTGTACAGCCAAATCATTGTGTGGTGTTCGAAGACACGCAAATAGGTTATCAGGCAGCAGCGGCGGCTGGTATGGACTGTATTTTAGTTAAAGACGGCAAAATACAACTAGAAACTTAGGCGAATAAATTTGCAA
>NZ_PNDT01000147.1:0-16708 GCF_005886375.1 Pseudoalteromonas sp. S1727 | reverse complement strand
AGCTGATAGCTGATAGCTTTATATTTGCCCTTGCAATGTCACAACAATACGTCTTGCGCCACCATGATCACGATGCTCACCTAAATAAACTCCCTGCCAAGTGCCTAGTTGTAAGCGCCCTTGATTAATTGGAATAGTCAGTTCACAACCTAAAACACTGGATTTAATGTGAGCGGGCATGTCGTCATCGCCTTCATAGTCATGGCGATAATAAGGTTGGCACTCGGGGACAAATTTATTGAAATGGCTTTCCATATCCATACGAACCGTTGGATCGGCATTTTCGTTGATAGTTAAGCTTGCTGAAGTGTGCTGAATAAAAAGATGTAATAAGCCAATTTGATAATCAGCTATTTCAGGTAGTTGGCTAATTATTTCATTGTCAATAATATGAAAGCCTCGTGAGCGAGGCTTCAGTTGGATGGTTTTTTGTAACCAGCTCATAATTTGTCGAAGCTAACTTCTATGTTGGCATTACCCGCATCTGAGGTAAATGGCATAAGTATTTTTGCGCCTTCACTTTTATGAGTAATGGTATGGCCCTTACCTGACACAACAATCGGGGTTGCCATATCAAAATCATAGCCTTTTTCACCAAGTAGGTTTTTGGCACCACCTGTTACCATGTTGGTAATTTCTCCTACCATATCGGTAACTTCTTCGTTGATTGAATCAGGGCGTTCACCTAGCATGCGTTCCATAATTGTTAGTGCAAGGTTTTCATCAAATGTGATTGAAAATGACCCTTTAGTTTGTGGTCCGACCATGCCAATTAATCCAGAAACATCGCCACAGGCAATTTCATCTTTTTTAATTTTTGGCTTTCCTGGCTTTAGCTCGGTTTGTGCCATTGTGCTGAGCACGTTCAACAAAGATGATAAAAAAGGATTGATGAACTCTACATTCATTGTTGTTTATCCCTCGAATTGAGCAGTTTTACTGCGGTTATACATTAAAGTGTAGTGACTTATTTTAGCTCTGCACTTAATTATTCTTTACATTGGCCACATTTACCATGGGCTTCAATTGTTTGCCCAGAGACGATAAAGCCACTTTCTGCAGCAAGACTGTTAAGTTCGTGCGAAATTACACTTGAATGTAGTTCTTTGACAAAACCACAACTGTCGCAAATTAATAGTTGTACTGGGTGAATATGATCAAAATGATGGCACAGCATAAATGCGTTAGTACTTTCGATTTTGTGGATAAAACCAAGTTCAGCTAAAAAGTCTAAGGCGCGGTAAATAGTGGCTGGTTTTGCTCCAGATTCGGTCAACTTGAGTTGCTCTAATAAATCATAAGCGCCTACACCGCCTTGAGCAGTTGCTAATAGGCGAAATACTTTTTCACGGATGGGTGTAAACCGCGCGCCGCGATTATCACACACTTGCTTGGCTTTACTAACGAGTGATTCTATATTCATCTTCATCTTATCCTTACGCTACCCGCGATATACTAACATACTGTATTGTAGTTGCAGTGTTTTTATTCAACAGTTTTATTCTAGAAGTGGCTATGGTCTATTGTGGTCATTATGGCAAGTTTGAGTGTTTCACAGTGTCGCTTACTTATGGGTATTATCAATACTGTTTTGATGACTTGTAATACTAATTACACGTAGCTTAAGTATAAATCACAGCATTTATGATAACTGTTAATTGTGGAGTTAATATCATCATCAGTTGCTACACTTTAACGCTATAAGTTAAACCTAAGCATCAGTATTTTCGTGCAAGACGTTATTGATGAGAGGTATCCATAAAAGAGCGTAATTTAACTGATAAATGGAATTAAATATATTTCATTGATTTAATTATTGAAATATCGTTAAGTGTTATCTAGTTTTACACTATAGGTTTTTTTAATTTAAGGAATAAAAATGAAGCTTAAAAGTATTGTTTTATCTGCGTTACTTCTTTTTGGGACTGTGGCTTGCGTAGAACCTAGTTATGATAGCGATAAAGTAAGAGTTGTTGAAGTCACAGAGCATGATTTTGAATTAAATGGACAAAGCGCTGTAACTATATTTGTTGGTGAAAAAAACACCCCTAAGTTTAGTTTTACAATTTTAAAAAGTGACTTGAAAAAAGGAACGTTGCTGCAGTCCACCTCTAACAGTGAACCAAATCTAGCCGTAAGTGCTAGTGTTGGCTCAGAATACTATACTCAGTCAGCGGATTTTGATACATCAGCGTCTGTACAGATTGTAGAGCTAGATAAAACCAATAAAATTGCGAAAATAGCTGTCGGGGCTAAATTAGTTAATCCTAAAATTAAAAATTACACTGAGCTTGCTGTGACTGTTGTGGAAGTCAGCGGTGTGAATTACGATTATTTAGTTAAGTAACCTCAGCCACAATAATAAATCTTAATCGAGCCATTTACAGCTCTCGCTCGAGGCTTGCAATTGGCTCACTGCTTATCATTGAAGCAGCCTCTCTACTTGTGTAAAATACAGCGCTTTTTACGTGGCTAATGGTAGCGACTAATTAACCTGAGGATTTTACTTTGAATAGACGTTTTTCCGTGGCACCTATGCTAGATTGGACTGATCGCCATTGCCGTACTTTTCATCGTAAAATGACAAAACACGCGGTGTTGTATACTGAAATGGTGACAACTGGGGCTATTTTATTTGGTCGCGGTGATTATCTACATTTTAATCATCATGAAAACCCGGTTGCTTTGCAATTAGGTGGCTCTGATCCAGACGCGTTAGCTAAGTGTGCAAAGCTTGCTGCTGAGCGCGGCTACGATGAAGTCAATCTTAATGTTGGTTGTCCATCAGATCGTGTTCAAAATGGTCGTTTTGGTGCGTGTTTAATGGCTGAGCCACAATTGGTTGCTGAGTGTGTTGCGGCCATGAAGGCAGAAGTTAATATCCCAATTACGGTAAAAACACGTATTGGTATTGATGAGCAAGATTCGTATGAATTTTTATGTGCATTGATAGAAGCTAGCCATAACGTTGGCTGTGACGATTTTATTATTCATGCTCGTAAGGCATGGCTAAGTGGTTTGAGCCCGAAAGAAAATCGCGAAGTACCGCCACTTGATTACCCACGAGTTTATCAATTAAAGAAAGACTATCCACAACTTGACCTGAGTTTAAATGGTGGTGTTAAAACGATCGCTGATAGCCTTGCCCATTTAGCGCATATTGATGGCGTAATGATAGGTCGTGAAGCTTATAGTAATCCGTTTATTTTAAGTGAAGTAGACGAAAAAATTTATGGTGAAAGTGCATGCACTTTGTCTCGTCATGATGTGGTGCGTGCTATGTATGATTATATTGAAGATGAAATGCGCCAAGGTGCTAACTTTTGGCATATTGCTCGCCATATGCTGGGGATTTTTCAAGGCCAACCCGGTGCGCGAGGTTATAGACGCCACCTTTCAGAACATGGTCATGGCAAACAGGCTGATTTGTCAGTGATGGATAAAGCACTTAGTTTTGTTCCCGAATAGCAGTACCCTTTTTAAATTAAAAAGCCACTTTTTAGTGGTTTTTTTTGATCCTAAATAATGGTTAAAAAATCATTTTTTTAGTCAAATTAACTTATGTATATTCATTTCAGAGTCAGTTTAGTCTTCACTTTTTAAGTGTATCCTTTTGTTTTTTATTGTTTAAATTTTAATTTTTGTCACTTGGCACAAGTCTTGGAATCTCCTTGTTGTAATCACCCATAATCAACAGGAGAAAATCATGGGCTTAATTAATCGTGTTAATGATCTAATTCAATCAAACCTCGTTGCTGTGTTAGATAAAGCAGAAGATCCAGAAAAACTACTCAACTTATTAATTCAAGAAATGCAGCAAGCATTGGATGAATGCCGTACAACTGCCGCGACAATACTCTGTGAACAAAAAGCGTTACAGCGCCAGCAAACTGATAAAAAAACGTCGATAGCACAATGGCAAGCAAAGGCTGAGTTAGCGGTCACTAAGGGGCGTGATGATTTAGCCACTGCAGCACTTAAAGAAAAACAACGTGTTGCAACTGAGTTAGCTGCGATTGAACCAGAGCTTGTTAAATTATCAGATTCATTAGCGAAGTTACGTGATGACGCGCAGCGTTTACAAGACAAACTGAGTGCGGCTAAAGCTAAACAACGTAGCTTGGCGCAGGTTCATCATGTTCTAAATGCTCGTGTGCGTGTTAATCAACAATTAAATAGCGATAAAGTTGCGCATGCACTTGCACGCTTTGATGTTATTGAGCAGCGTGTGGAGTCAATTGAAGCACAAGTTGACGCCTATGATGTAACGGCAAAGCAGCATTCAACTGCAGAGCAGATAGATGCATTAGTAAAAGATGAAGCGTTAGATAAAGAGCTTGCAGTGCTTAAAGCTAAATTGCAACAAACCGCTTAGGAGTAATAAACAATGAATACATTTAATCATGCTCGTTGGAGTAAAGATCCGTTAAATAAAAAAATATCGGGTGTATGTAGTGGTTTAGCACGCAGGTTCGACTTTCCTATTTGGGCGACTAGGCTTGCTACAATCGTGCTTTTTATTCAGTTTCCTGTTTTTATAGGTGCAGGTTACTTAATTGCTCATTGTTGTTTAGATAATAAAGTGCACTAGGGAAGAGCCATGAAAATTATTGCATTTTGCTTATTGGTTGTGTTGTGCATAGCATTTAACCCATTTGAAGTAGGGCGATTTGATTCATGGCAGCTACCGCTATGGATTGCAGACTTAAGCTGGGTTGGTATTGAGTTATTTGGTGCATTAGTGGCGGTGATCGTTGTAATCGCTTTGGTTGCGCTGGTGAGTGTTGGCTTGCTTGGTGCGGGTCTCATTGTAGGAGTTGGTGTGATATTAGCCTTGCTTTTTGGTTCTTTAATGATTGCTTGGCCATTATTGCTTATCGTTTGCTTGTGTTGGCTTGTTGCGGATAACCAAAAAGTGGCTTAATTTGGGCCACTGAAATAATCTTAAATGCTAATTTAGCTGACTATTTTTTCGTAAATATGCTAAATTTAGCACTTAAACTTGATTATCATAACAAGGATCGAAATGTCTCTTAAGCCATTACTTACTTTGCTCTCATCTGCTATTTTTGCAATAAGCTTTTATTCTTCCGAGTTATTTGCTCATACAGGACACCAACATGAAACTGTAAATAAAGTGGTTGTTAGCAATGCTCAAGTGCGAAATTTTTTACCTGGAAGTAAATCCAGCGCTGGCTATTTAACACTAGTAAATCATGGTGATACAACCATTGAGCTAACAAAAGTGACTCTTGATGGTATGGGGCGTGTTGAGGTTCACGAACATCAACATGTTAATGGTATGATGAAAATGCAAAAGGTAGATATGCTACAGATCAAGGCTCATCAACAACTCGATTTTAAGCCTGGTGGTTATCATTTAATGGTTTTTGAGCCGGAAGAGCCATTAAAAATAGGGCAAGAACTCAAACTCACGCTATATTTTAGCAATGGAGATCGTGTATTTACTCAAGCAACGGTGGTTTCATTAGAGAGCCAAATTGAAGAAGTGCCACAATCTCAGCAGCATACACATCACTAGGAGGTTAAATGTCACAGCATAAAGGGAAAATTATCACTGGGCTAATAGTAGTCTTTATTATTTTTTATGCCATATCGGTTTATTGGAGCGTTGAACCAAGTCGCGTAAATGTAATTACTCAAGCAAAGCAAGAGGCGCAGTTGCGTGGAGAGAAATTTGTTACCGGCTATACAACCACCTCAGCGTTGATTAATGTTGCGACTACCTTATTAAATAAACCGGGCGGTTACTTATCGAATGATATGATGCCGCCAAGTGTGTTGATGGACAATATGCCGGCATGGGAATACGGTGCACTTGAAATGACTCGCGATTTAGCACTGTCGATGCGTAAAGATTTTAGCCGCTCACAGTCACAGTCAACCGAACATGAAGCTTTAAAAAAAGCGCAACCACAATTTAATATCAGCTCAGAAGCCTGGGCATGGCCAAGCGCTGAGAGTGAGTATCAAAAAGGCATTGACTTCTTAATTATTTACCGCAGCCAAATAGCTGATCAAAATGATCGTGAAAGCCAGTTTTATGCACGTGCTGATAATTTACGTGGCTGGTTAAAGGAGGCTGAAAAGCGCCTCGGTAGTTTAAGCCAGCGTTTAAGTGCCAGTGTTGGTCAAGAGCGCTTAAATACCGATTTAGCCGGTGATAAAGAAGCGCATCAAGCAACTTATGCCCCATTACAAAACCAAGTGAAAACCTCTTGGTGGAAAATTGATGATGTATTTTATGAGTCACGAGGAGCTACTTGGGCTTTATTACATTTTTTGCAAGCAGTGGAATATGATTTTGCAGATGTATTAGAGAAAAAGAATGCGCGAGTAAGCTTACAGCAAATTATACGTGAACTTGAGGCAACGCAAGAAACAGTGTGGAGTCCTATTATTTTAAATGGCAATGGCTTTGGTTTTGTTGCAAATCATTCATTAGTAATGGCAAATTATATCTCAAGAGCCAATGCGGCTCTTATTGAACTTAGCGAACTTTTAGCACAAGGATAAAACATGAAAAAGTACTGTTTAGCTGCCGCCCTTTCTATGGCCTGTTTAGCACCAGCGGCACACGCTGATACTTTATTAGGCTTATATGTTGGTGTTGATGGCTGGCAATCTGATAATTCAGGTAGCTTTGCTGATCAAGGCAATATGCAAGATTTTGATTTTGAAGATGAAACCTTCACTAGCTATTATGCGGCGCTTGAACACCCAATTCCGTTAGTACCAAACATTAAATTAAAGTATACCGAACTTGAGCTCAATGGTTCTGCACTTCTTGATGAAAGCTTTGTATTTGGTGGCACTACGTTTACTACAAATACTCAAGCCAACACCATCAGTGACTTATCACATATCGACTATATTCTTTACTATGAGATTTTCGATAATGACTTAGTGTCTATTGACTTGGGTGTGAATGCTAAGCAGTTTGATGGCGATATTATTGTTTCGGGTACTTCAAACGGCCAAGCAACAACTGAGACAGTTGATTTTTCAGGCTTTGTACCACTTGTTTATGGTCGTGCTGAAGTAGGCTTACCATTAACCGGATTAAGCGTATTTTTTGAAGGCAGTTTATTAGCGATTGATGATAGCAAAGTGCAAGATTACCAAGCGGGTATTGCGTGGGCTTTACTTGATAACCTTGCGATTGATTTAGATATCAAAGCGGGCTACCGTCAAATGACTTTAGAACTAGATGATATTGATGATCTATATACTAATATCGATGCATCAGGTCCATTTGCGGGCGTACAAATTCACTTCTAATTTGTTAGCTTTTACGTGGCACTGTTATTTATTTGCGTGCCACGTTACTTCAAACTCCTCTTCAAGCGCACTGTTTAATAATTGTTTATAAGCTTTATTTATGGGCGTGTTGATTAATTTTCGTAATTCATCGCCTGTCTGCGTAAATTTATAATAACTCAGTACTAAATCGTTACTTTTGGGCTTAAGTGCTATTCGCTGGGTTAAAAAGGTTAGGTTTATTTCTTGGCCTGCTTTTAGCGCCGCAGACTCAATTTCTTTACGATATATTAGGCCAATATCCATTAAGGTTAATATATCTGGAAAGCTGATCCCAGCTTTGCCTAGGTTAAAGGACACTTTATTGCCTTTGCGCAGCAAATCAAATAATGAGGGTTTTTTGTAAAAGCCTAATAAAATTAAATGACTGTGATCTTTTTCGTTATAGCCACAAAGTGCGGTGCACTTTTGCAGTGCATCTGCTTCGCGTTGGGTCATTTGCTTTAGTGTTTGTAAGCTTTTAATTGAAAACGTACCTGGGGATACCGTTTCTCCGGCTAAAATTTTTGCCCATAATTTTTGCATTGATTCATTAGCAGTGTCTTCACACAGTGCAATAAACCGCTCAACCCAATCACTGTCAGGTTGGCCATTACTGGTGACATCAGGGCAAAAGTCCATTGCCATGGCCATAATAGCTTCAATATTTTGCTGTTGTTTGACTAGTAGTAATTGTTGGCGATGTTGTGCTCTGCCGAGTGTAGAGTTATCACTATTTACTTGATAGGGGAGTTTACTTTGCCCTTGTGGACCATAACTGTCGTCACTGGTGCTGGTAAGGCGAGTTGAGCTGGTTTTACGCATGGAGTAACCGAGCTTAGTTTCAATAATATGAGCGAGATTAATTTTTGCTTGGGCTGTTTGAATCGTCATTAGCGTTCTCTAACTCTGGTATTGTTTGTAGTTGTGCTGTCGTTTTTAGGTTATTAAGTCCAAGTCTTAAGGTGTTTTCTAAGATGTATTGGCTAAAGAGTGCTAAATAGCCTCCAAAAATTGGTGTGGTCACTTCGCCGGATAACGTACATGTCACTAAATTGCCATTGTCTTGTGGTGAAAAAGAAACTTGTCCGGTAACAATATGCTCTTCATTAAATAAAATATTAAAATCAATTTTAGTATGGCTTATATTGGTAATGGTCATTTCACCAAATCCCCAGCTACTTTGCCAAAATTGATGAGCCCCCACCCCTGAATTTGGTTCACCAAGAGTGAAAACAATACTTGGGTCTACTTTTTGCCAAGGTGACCAACTTGACCACTTTGTAAAGTCGCTGATCAAGGGGGCTATGTTTGTTTGCGTAGCATGTATTGTAATGCTTTTTTGAACTTGGTATTGCTGGGGCAATAGCAGCCCAATTACTAAAAGAATCAAAGCAATAAGAAAAATAAATTGAGTAA
This sequence comes from Pseudoalteromonas sp. S1727, assembly GCF_005886375.1. Taxonomy (NCBI): domain Bacteria; kingdom Pseudomonadati; phylum Pseudomonadota; class Gammaproteobacteria; order Alteromonadales; family Pseudoalteromonadaceae; genus Pseudoalteromonas; species Pseudoalteromonas sp. S1727. The sequence goes on along the minus strand of NZ_PNDT01000147.1, from coordinate 7,969 downwards.
CTCTGGGTAAAATTTTAATAGCTATTCCTTAGGTGATAAATTCCACTGTTGTACCATGAGGCATTGAATGTTGACTATAATCTGTCTATCAAGCTTCATTATTTATCAACATTAGTACTGTATCATAAGCTAAATAGTGATAACTTATTAGTCAATAGTTGGATAGTCTCAATATTAAATGATAGCGCGGGATATTTGCATTTAAAGGGTTTGGAATGACGTCAGAACACAATGATTTTTTGTTTGCCAATCATGAAGAGGAACTTCATGCGGAAGTTGTGCCTGTTGGGTATTGGGATGTTTTGATTGTTGATGATGATCCTGAAATTCACACTGTTACTGAATTAGCACTTTCAGGGGTTAAGTTCTGGGGGAAAACATTGCGTTTTCATCATGCTTACTCTGGTGTCGAAGCGGTTGAAGTATTAGCTAATACTCATAATGTGTCGGTATTGCTGTTAGATGTCGTGATGGAATCAGATGATGCGGGTTTAAAAGTCGTTAAAGAAGTACGCGATACGTTGCAAAACCATAATGTACGTATCATTTTACGTACAGGCCAACCGGGTTACGCGCCTGAAGAAAAGGTTATTCGTGAATACGATATAAATGATTACAAAACGAAAACAGAGCTTACTCGCAGTAAATTAGTGACATCTTTAGTGACCGCTATTCGTTCGTATGAACAAGTTTGCCAACTTGAATACCAAAGCAAAGCGTTAAATAATATTCTACTGGCCTCTAAAGCTATATTAGGTTTTACCGACATCAAAGCTTTTACGATGGCGGTGATTAAGCAACTCTCGGTCATTTTAGATTGTGCACCAAGAGGGGTTGTGTGCGGCAGTTTGGATGACAGTCATCAAGTACGAGTGTTAGGTGGCTGCGCTGAGTTTAGCGCCTTTATTGGTCAAGGTATTGAGCAATTAGATGATGGACGAATAATTCTTCAGGTACAAAACTGTTTTGAATTTGGCGAACATCAACACACCGAGCATGACACGACATTTTTATTGAAGAGTAAGAATCGCCAAGCGGCTATTTATTTAGAGTATGTCAGTCAGCCAAGCTTAACCCAACTACAATTTGCTGAAATTTTCTTAACCAATGTCAGTGTAGGATTAGATAATGTTAGGCTATTTAATAAACTCAGAGATGCCGCTTATAAAGATGTACTGACAGGGCTTGCGAATAGAACGGACTTTATTGAACAGATTGAAAAATACCATCGCTTAAATAGTAATGAATACATATTTGTTTTAATTGATGTCGCACACTTTTCAGATATCAATAATGGACTAGGCCAAGAAGTAGGTAACCACTTACTTATTGCAATTGTTGAACGGCTTAAACAAGAGTACCCACAGGCTAAATTACTGTCTCGAATTGGCGCCGATGTATTTGGCTTTTTAATTGCCCGTGATGAATTTAATTTAAATATATTGCGGGAAAACTTAAATCTTCCTTTTACTGCTGCAGAGCACTTATTACCGGTTAATTTTAAAATTGGCTTATGTGAACAGCAAGACTTCCAAGCCACGGGTATCGAAACACTAAAACTCGCCTATATAGCACTTAACCAGTCTAAACAAGGTAAGTTAGGTAATGCTGTTTATTATACGCCTGATATGGAAGAGCAAATGACTTGGCGACTAGGAATCATTCGCCAGCTGCGCCAAGATTTTGAAAATAGTAAACTAGAAGTATGGTATCAGCCGCAATTGGCTTTTAGTGATTTATCCTTAATAGGCTGTGAAGCGTTACTGCGTTGGCCGTCGGGTAATGGTAATTATATCTCCCCAGCAGTTTTTGTGCCGCTGGCTGAAGATGCAGGATTAATTGTTGATATTGGTCAATGGGTGTTAGAACAGGCTTGTCAGCAACAAAAGCGTTTAGCTGCGCAAGGTGTAGAAATACGTATTGCAGTGAATGTGTCGGTGCCGCAATTTAAGGTCAAGGATTATGCCCAACAAGTCAAAGAGACGTTATTAAAATATCAGGTTAACCCCAAAAATATTGAATTAGAAGTCACTGAAAGTGTGGTGATGGATGAGCTTAGTGTGGTGATTGATACCTTAAATGAGCTTAAAGCGTTTGGTGTTGAAGTGGCCATTGATGACTTTGGTACGGGTTTTTCATCATTGAGCTATTTGCAAAAGCTGCCATTAGATCGATTGAAAATCGATCGAGCATTTATTAAAGATCTTCCTGATCAAGACGACGGCGCGATTGCTGCGTTAGTGGTTGCATTGGGTGCTAAGCTCGGTTTAAAAACCATTGCTGAAGGGGTCGAAACACAAGCACAAGCTGACTTTCTTAAGCAATTAGGCTGTGATGAAGTACAAGGTTTTATGTACGCTAAACCAATGTCAGAAGTTGAGCTTATTCAGTATATTGAAAACAAAAAGTAGCAAGATTATTGGAACTATCGGCTATCATCGTAAATAGTTAATATCGCTTGGGGATTAATTCAAGTATACTTTGCGACCTTTTTTAAAGCAATTGGTTACTTTTTATGAGCGCACTTAAAGCCAAGCGAGCGTTATTCTCATATCCCAAATATTGGGCTGAGTGTTACGGCACAGCTCCATTTTTACCTACAACTCGCGAAGAGATGGACGCCCTTGGCTGGGATAGCTGCGATATAATCATAATAAGTGGTGATGCGTATGTTGATCACCCAAGTTTTGGTATGGCCGTAATAGGTCGCGTGCTAGAAGCGCAAGGCTTTCGGGTTGGCATCATAGCCCAGCCTGACTGGCAGTCAAAAGATGCCTTTATGGCACTTGGTAAACCTAACCTATTCTTTGGTGTTACCGCTGGTAACATGGATTCGATGATCAACCGCTATACGGCTGAAAAGCGTATGCGCCACGATGATGCATACACGCCGGGTAACATTGGTGGTAAACGTCCTGATCGCGCGGTAATGATTTATTCGCAAAAATGTCGCGAAGCTTATAAAGGCGTACCTATTGTTATTGGTGGTATTGAAGCAAGCCTCCGCCGTATTGCCCACTATGATTATTGGCAAGAAAAAGTGCGCCGCAGTATTTTATTTGATGCCAAAGCCGATATTTTAATTTACGGCAATGCTGAACGTCCGTTGGTGGAAGTTGCGCACCGTATTGCTGCAGGCGAAACCATGGATACCATTCAAGATATTCGTGGTACAGCGGTTATCCGCAAAGAGCCATTACCTGGTTGGCGTGGTAGTGATTCAACAGCAATCGACAAAATTGGCAAAATTGATCCAATTCCTAACCCTTATGGGGCGGATGATGTAGGCTGCAGTAAAAGTGAATTTAAACAAGCGGGTATTGATTTACAAGCTGAAGCTGCAAAACCAATTACAATTCAGCCAGCACGCCCTAAGCCGTGGGAAAAAACCTATGTTAAGTTACCTGCATTTGAGCAAGTAAGCGTTAACAAGCCGTTATACGCCCACGCATCACGTATTTTACATCAAGAAACCAACCCAGGTTGTGCGCGTGCCTTATTCCAACGTCATGGCGATCGTTCAATTTGGGTAAACCCGCCAGCGTATCCACTGGAAACGCATGAGATGGATGCGGTATTTGGCCTGCCTTATCAACGTATTCCACACCCAAGTTATGGTGATGCGAAGATCCCCGCATACGATATGATCAAAACCTCGGTTAATATTATGCGGGGCTGTTTTGGTGGTTGTTCATTCTGCTCTATCACAGAGCATGAAGGGCGGATCATTCAGAGCCGTTCGCAAGAATCGATTATTGATGAAATTGAACAAATTCGTGACAAAGTACCGGGCTTTACGGGGGTTATTTCAGATCTGGGTGGCCCAACCGCCAACATGTATAAACTGCGTTGTAAGAGCAAAAAAGCAGAGAGTACCTGTCGTCGCCTATCGTGTGTTTACCCTGATATTTGTAAGCATATGGATACTGATCACACGCCAACAATTGAGTTATATAAGAAAGCCCGTGAAGTAAAAGGGGTGAAAAAAATTCTCATTGCTTCAGGGGTGCGTTACGACTTGGCAGTGCAAGACCCACGCTATGTAAAAGAGCTCGTTACGCATCATGTTGGCGGATATTTAAAAATAGCCCCAGAGCATACTGAAGATGGCCCATTATCAAAAATGATGAAGCCAGGCATGGGCGCCTATGATCAGTTTAAAGAACTCTTTGATAAGTACTCAAAAGAAGCGGGTAAAAAGCAGTACCTTATTCCTTATTTTATCTCTGCACACCCAGGGACAAAAGATGAAGATATGGTAAATATGGCGTTGTGGTTAAAAGAGAATGATTTTAAACTTGATCAAGTGCAAAATTTTTATCCATCCCCTATGGCGAACGCGACGACGATTTATCATACTGAAATGAATTCGTTACGTAATATTAAAAATAATACTGAGCAAGTTGCTGTACCTAAAGGGGCACGCCAACGCCGCTTACATAAAGCGATATTACGTTACCATGATCCAGCTGGTTGGCCGATGATCCGCGAAGCTCTTCGTAAAATGGGTAAAGCTAAACTCATTGGTAAGGGGCCTAATTGCTTAGTACCTGAAGAAACCCGCGATGAAAAATCGCTTAAAGCAGGTAAGGGAGGGCGTCCAGCACTGAGTCGCCATACAGGTTTTAGTCAGTTTAAAAAAGCGAATACTAAGCCGAGAGTAGGCGGCAATCGCCAACGGGCAAGGTAGTTTTTCGGCCGCTTAAGTTAAAACGCCCAGCATTTGCTGGGCGTTTTCGTTTATGGCTTATAACCTTATTCTTCTATAAACGCTTCACCTTCCGTCATCCACTTAGCGGCTGGTTTGCCTCTTAAGTAGTGATCAAAGTACTGCATCATACGAATTGAAAAATCCACTTGGTTTGGAAATTTCTTTAAATGATGCGGTTCACCTTCGTATTGCAAGAATGTAGCGTCTTTACCTGCACGGCGCAGCGCTAAATAATACTGCACACCTTCGTGCCATGGTACAGCGTCATCTTTATCTCCAAACATAATCAAGATAGGGGTATTTACTTTGTCAGCAAAAAACACCGGTGAATTTTCAATATACAGCTCAGGCGCTTCAAACAAGGTTTTACCGATGCGGCTTTGCCCTGTCTCATATTGGAACTGACGCGCAAGGCCTGATTTTAACCGAATACCACTGTAAGCACTGGTCATGTTAGACACTGGTGCACCCGATACAACCGCTTTAAACATGTCGGTTTGAGTGATCATAAAGGCACTTTGGTAACCTGCCCATGAGTGGCCTTGTAAGCCAATTTTATCCGGATCCGCAATACCTAAATCAATCAGTTTTTGGGTCGCGTTGATCATGGTTTGGGTTGATGATTTACCGGGATGACCAATTTCAAAGCGAATATCTGGTAAGAAAATCGCATAGCCGTTTGAGGTAAACATGGGGAAGTTAGGGCGGTGGTTTAACTCCATTTTAGGGAAATCATACATGCGTTGACTCATATAACGATAAAAGTACACCACTACTGGTACTTTATCGCCTTTTTTATAGCCGGCAGGTTTAATTAACACACCTTGTAAGTCTTCACCATCAAAGCCTTTATAACTAATTAGCTCTGGTTCTTGCCCCCATGCAAAGTCATTAACTTGTGGATTTAAGTTGGTAACACGTTGTGGTTTTTTAAAGCTAAAATCAGTTTGATAAAAATCAGGGAACTGCTGATAAGTTTGCTCAGTAAATAAGTACTTATCTGCGTGCTTGGCTTTTTTCACTACATCAAAACGTTTTTGACCGCTTAATACTTTACTTAGCGAGTTATCGGCAAGCTTAAGTTTGGCTATTTCAGTTTGTTTTTGCTGCAAATTTGTTGCGCTAAGTAGTAAAGTTTCATCTGACTTAAAGCCAACGTGGTCTTTATCAAGTTTGATAACTCGATATTGAGTATTGATTTCTTTACCATTGGTTAAGCGAGTCGCTTTAAGAGTGTTAACATCAAACGCCCAAATATCATATTTACTATATACCAATACTTGACTGCTATCGTTAAGCCAGCCAGCAACACCATAACCTGGCTGTGCTGATGGGTAATCGTGTTGGTCATCTGCAAATGTTGCTTGAATCGCTTTTGTTAAGGTGCTGACTTTATTGTTGTTTAAGTCTTTTAGTTGTACTTGGCTATTTTCAAAGTAAGTCGCGTATTGCCCACTGGGTGACAGGCTCGGTCTAAACGGGTAATCGTTGATAATTGCTTTTCGCTCACCTGTTTGTACATTCACAGCGTAGTAGTCGGCAAAAAAACCACCGTACATAATGCGTTCAAGGTAAGGTAAATTCGATGAACCAAGTAATGCATCTCGACTATTAGTATTGAGCGCCAGACTCGGCATACTTGTATCACTTAGCTGGGCAACCTGTTTGCCATTAAGGTGGTAAACTGCTTGGTAATGGCGATTTTTATTAACCTCATTCCATTGTTGTTCTTCACGAGGTTTGATTTCGGCGTCGTTATTGTGCCAAACATTTAGGCCTTTTTGGTCGCGGATAGTATCGTAGTCAAATAGCGAGGCTTGATCTGTGTATTTCTTTGCTGTAATTTTTTCTGCTAGCTTAGGATGGTTCTCAAAATATAAGCGCTCACCGTCTTCAGACCAGCTCAATTTTGCTGTTTTGCCGATAGTCCAACTTTTCTCTGGTGAAGCTATATCTGTAAGCAGTTCGTTTTGCCACAGTTTGAGTTGATGATCGCGACGACGCATATCGTCATTCACATAATTACCCAGCGTGAAAGCGGCGATATTCTTAGTTGGGTGCCAAGCAATTTTATTTGCAACAACACCTGGTTCATCAATTAATACACTTGTTTCAAACGTACTATTTAATGAAATTAACGCTACCTGATTATCGCTTCCATCTGAGTAGCTTTGACTGACAAGTAGCTCGTTGCTTGATGCATTAATAGCGTAACTAAACACGCTATTTACAGTGTGAGTTGTTTCATCTTGTAAATTTACAACCACTAAATCAAATGTTTTGTCTTTCTTATCAGGTTTGATTTCACTTGATTTATCTGTGCTATTTGCGTTATCAAGGTCTTTACTTTCATCGTCTTTATTGGTTTTTTCATCTAATCGATAGGCTAACCAGTTACCATCATCAGAGAGCTGGTAGTCCTTTATGTTTTCAAAAGTTTGTTGCTTGCCGGTAGTTGTATTTACTAAGACCAGATTGTTTTTTAAGCTGTCTTTCTTTTTTGTGGTCTCTTTTTCAAGCAAGGTAGGCATTTGGGTAAATGCTACCCAGTTGGCGACTTTATTGATTTGAGGTTGAGTGCCACGCTCAACTTCAGCGAGTAATTTATTATTGTTTAACGTATAAACTAAGCCCGTTGCATCGCCACGATAGGGTGTTGAGCTAAAGCTGAGTACTTTACCGTCTTCTGATAGTTGGGTATTTTTGGCTGACTTGAAATCGAATACATCTTTAAATTGCAGCGCTTCTTTTGCGTTTACAGTGGCGCTACTTAGACTGGTAACCAGTGCTATGCTGAGCAGGGAAAGTTGTGCTTTCATTAGTAGTTCTCTTTTTGTTTCATCAACCCCATCATAACGAGTTTGTTAAACAATTCGAGTAGATACGATAAGTGCACTAAAAAGGAAGTTAAAAGTAGCAAGTGGCAAGTTACAAAGTAGGAACTAAACTTTGTTCCTGTCTATTTTATTAAGGGTTATGATGAGATTTGAACAGCTTCATGTTTGGCAGCGCTTCGCTGATTTGGCTTGTGAGGTTTATATTCACTTTAAAACAAGCAAAGAGTTTGGGCTTAAAGATCAAATTACTCGCTCAGCTCTTTCTATTTCTTCAAATATAGCTGAAGGCATGAGCGTGAAACGACTAAAGGTTATGCACGTTTTTTATGATACGCAAAAAGAAGTTGTGTGGAATTATTTCCAAAATGTTGACCGGTCTAATGAATACGGTCAACTCTTGGGAACCTTGAACCTTGAACCT
>NZ_PNDT01000146.1:0-1415 GCF_005886375.1 Pseudoalteromonas sp. S1727 | reverse complement strand
CGGTAAAAACTCAGCGCAACTGCGCGCTCTTACAAAGAACAAGCGGTAAGCGGTAAGCGGTAAGCGGTAAGCGGTAAGCGGTAAGCGGTAAGCGGTAAGCCAAAAAGTTGATCGTAGCAAGTTACTATGTCAACAATTAAAAAACACTCGGGCAGCTTAAATCTTACAGTATAAACGCGATGGCAAGCCACTCGCCTACAAGTATATATTCACGCCGAGCTGCTTAAAACTTACGGCTTACAGCTCAAATCGCAGGCATTAAAAAAGGCCACCGAAGTGACCTTTTTCTAATAATTAACTTAAACGTTAATTATTACTCTACGATAGTTGCTACAAAGCACCTACGCCTAAGGTAATAGCGCCACCTTCACATGACGTAAATCGCAGACATTAAAAAACCCGAGACTAGCCTCGGGTTTTTTTAGTATTAATTAGCTAGGCTAACTATTACTCTACGATAGTTGCTACAACACCAGCACCTACAGTACGGCCACCTTCACGGATAGCGAAACGAAGACCTTCGTCCATCGCGATTGGCGCGATTAGAGTTACTGTCATCTTAACGTTATCACCAGGCATTACCATTTCTACGCCTTCTGGTAACTGTACGTCACCTGTTACGTCAGTTGTACGGAAGTAGAACTGTGGACGGTAACCTTTGAAGAAAGGAGTATGACGACCACCTTCATCTTTAGAAAGTACGTATACTTCTGAAGTGAATGTAGTGTGTGGCTTGATTGAACCAGGCTTAGCTAGTACTTGACCACGTTCAACGTCTTCACGCTTAGTACCACGTAAAAGTGCACCAATGTTCTCACCAGCACGACCTTCGTCAAGTAGCTTACGGAACATTTCAACACCAGTACAAGTAGATTTAGTTGTATCACGGATACCAACGATTTCTACTTCGTCATTCACGTTGATGATACCAGCTTCAACACGACCAGTTACAACTGTACCACGACCTTGGATTGAGAAAACGTCTTCGATAGGCATGATGAATGGCTTATCGATGTCACGCTCTGGCTCTGGGATGTAAGAATCAAGTGCGTCAGCAAGTTCAATGATCTTGTCTTCCCACTCTTTCTCGCCTTCTAACGCTTTAAGCGCAGAACCAGCGATTAGTGGTAAGTCATCACCTGGGAAGTCGTACTCAGAAAGAAGTTCACGAACTTCCATTTCTACTAATTCAAGTAGCTCTTCGTCATCAACCATGTCACATTTGTTCATGAACACAACGATGTAAGGTACGCCAACTTGACGAGAAAGAAGGATGTGCTCACGCGTTTGTGGCATAGGGCCGTCAGTCGCAGCAACAACTAGGATAGCACCGTCCATTTGAGCAGCACCAGTGATCATGTTTTTAACATAATCGGCGTGTCCTGGACAGTCTACGTGTGCGTAGTGACGAGAAC
>NZ_PNDT01000145.1:0-10450 GCF_005886375.1 Pseudoalteromonas sp. S1727 | reverse complement strand
GGCTGCTCCATCCCGCGCCTGTATATTTTAAGTCTATCGACTACTTAATTTAATCTCTTAAGTTAGAGTTTTACAGCACCAATCTTTAATAAAAGAATTGGTTGCGGGAGCCGGATTTAAAACGACTACCCTTGCTGGCTAATGAAGAGCTGAGACCGACAAGCTTTTCCTTAACTTACATTCTACAGTAACCTCAAACCTCTAAAGGAAATTGGTTGCGGGAGCCGGATTTGAACCGACGACCTTCGGGTTATGAGCCCGACGAGCTACCAGGCTGCTCCATCCCGCGCCTGTAATTTCTTCTTAACAGTTTCGTGTTATTTGCGAGCCTGTTTCGAAGAGAGCGCTATAATATAGTAATCAAATTAGAATGCAACTGTTAAACCACTTAAAGCAGTTTAACCGCACAAAAAGCAAACAAACAGAGCGATTAAACAGCTCTTTGATGTGGATTTATCATTTTTTGCCATTCCCAATCAGGGTGACCCATTACTATAAAATCAGGGTTCTCTGTACTCTCACGCTGATTGTAGGTTAGCGGGTTAAACTCAGCATCAGTAATACACCCACCTGCTTCTTCAACGATGATTTGCGATGCGCCCGTATCCCACTCACCCGTTGGTCCTATTCGTAAAAAACAATCAGCTTTACCTTCAGCGACAATGCAAGCCTTTAGGGAGCAAGACCCCACAGCAACCGTGGTAAACTGCATATTCAGGTACTGACTCACTGCTTCAATCTTTTGGCGACGGCTGACCGCTAAGGTTAAGTTATCAGGAGTAGCAACATTAATTTGTTGATCTTTACCATCAATACGCTTAAAGGCACCATTTTGATAACTGGCAAAATAAGTGGTTTCTTTCGCAGGCCAATAGATCACCCCAAGTACAGGGCGATTGTTTTCAATCAGAGCGATATTAACAGCAAAATCACCGCTTTCTAAAATAAACTCTCCTGTGCCATCCATTGGATCGAGCAACCAGTAACGCTGCCAGTTTTGTCTGTCAGCTAAAGCTGGGATCGGTGTTTCTTCCGACATGATAGGAATATCAGGCGCCAATGCTTTTAACCCGGCAACCAATACATCATTAGCAGCTAAGTCGGCTTTAGTTACGGGGGTATGGTCTGACTTTTCTTGCTGGCCAATATCATCTTTCTTGTAAATTGCCATAATTGCAGCACCTGCACTTTGTGCAAGTTCAATGCATGGCTCAAGTAATTCAATCATTCGCAGCTCCTACTTCTAAATACTTAGTTAATAATAGCAAAGCTGCAACGCTTCGTGCTTCTGTGAAATCGGATTGCTGTAATAATGACTGCCAATCAGTTAATGGCCACTTAACAACCACTAAAGCTTCAGGCTCATCGCCTACTAAAGCCTCAGGATACAGTTGTTGAGCAAACAGTATGTGCATAGTGGCATTAAAATAACTGGGCGCCATAGACACTGTTTTCAGTGTTTGTAATTGCTCAGCACCGAAGCCCACTTCTTCTTTTAACTCTCGATTAGCGGCTTGCTCAGGAGTTTCACCTGGGTCAATTAGTCCTTTCGGGAAACCAAGTTGATAGTCATTAGTGCCTGCGCAGTATTCACGTACCAACAATAATTCATTGTCAGTGGTTAATGGCACAATCATTACTGCGCCTCGGCCACCGCCGCGGATCCGCTCATATTGACGCTGTTCGTCATTTGAAAACTTAAGCTCAAGTGATTCCACCGTAAATAGGCGGCTTTTAGCAACCACTTCGCAGCTAAGAATTTGTGGTGGTGTTGGGTGCTTTTTCTGTGTCATTGGCATTAATTTGCTATCATGGCAGTTAGTTTAATAATAAACCCTATGAGATGAAATTCCTATGCTAAATTGGTCGAAAATCGATACAGTACTGTTAGATATGGATGGTACTTTACTCGATCTCCATTTTGATAATCACTTTTGGCTAACGGTGATCCCCGAGCAACTCGCCATTGCTAAAAATATCAGTTTAGCGCAAGCCCAAGCAGATATTCTCAAACGCTATCAAGCAGTCAGCGGGCAAATTCAGTGGTATTGCTTGGAGTACTGGGAACAACAACTTAACCTGCCAATCATGGAACTAAAACGCCAACACCAGCATTTGATCAAAGTACGTGACGATGTGCCTGAGTTTTTAACGGCACTACGCAAAGCTGGTAAAGAATTAATATTATTAACCAACGCGCATCCAGAAAGTGTGATGCTCAAATTTGAGCAAACCGACATAGATAATTATCTCGATGGGGTGATCTCAACGCATCAATATGGTGTAAGTAAAGAACACCAACCATTATGGCAACAAGTACAGGCAGAATTAGGTTTTGAGAAACAACGAACGTTATTTGTCGATGATAGTTTAGCAGTGCTAAATGCCGCTAAAGAGTATGGTATAGGTCATTTATTGGCGGTTGCTAACCCTGATAGCAAACAACCGCACAATGAACTCAGAGATTATTTAAACGTGACTGATTTTCGCACGCTACTTCCCTAGCTTTTCGGGTAGCGAGCCTCTAAGCCTTGGTAAACAAGCTTTGCGAAATCAGCATGCTCAGTATCAAGGCTCTTTACCACCTCGACTAAATGCTCGTTATCTTCTTGACCATGCCAAACTTTAATATAGCTACCATCTTTATAACCATGATCTTGGCGGAAAAAATTAAGTGTATTTTTACCAACATAGCCACGATATAAATCATCGATACCCATGCCTATTTGCGCCATACAACCTGCAAAAGCAGCCGCATTAAAGGTTTTATCAGCAACCGCTGATGCTGCTAAAATTTCTAGCGTCTGTTTAAAATCATTGGCTTGTTGCGGTGCGCTTAACTGTTGCTCAAGCTGCTTAGCCAGCTCGGTGTAACTGGTTACTCCGTCGATTCGTAGTGATAAACCAAAGTGAAAAATATCGACAAGCTCTAGAATCACTTGCTCTGTATCTGGTGTTTGCTTTTTCCACCACTTCCAACCGTAGTGATCAAGCATTTCAGCACATTCAACCCAGATCGCGCGATACCACTCAAACCCTTGGCTAAACCACTGATCATGAACTTTGGTATTCATGGCATTTTGCATTTCTAGCATCACCACTAGTTTATTTAAATTGGCAGACATTTCGATCCCAGTTACTCTATTTAATTACGGTTAATAGTACAGGTATACACAAATCAGCTCAAGGAGCGTATTGGAGGAAAAGCTTTGTACTGTTACTCTGTAAACTTCACTATTAAAATAACTGAAATAAGGTGGTCTATGTTTAAATCTATTGTACTTGCATGCACATTCTTTGTTGCAAGCTTTGCTAATGCTGCGACTGCAACCAATATTGCCTCTGCTGCTGAAAAAGTTAGCCCTTTAATGCCCGGCTTAACAATTCCAGCTTTAACGCTAAAAGATAAAGACGGTAACAATGTTGTTTTAGCTGAACGCTTCGCAGAAAAAACCACTGTTTTAATCGTATACCGTGGTGGTTGGTGCCCATACTGCTCTAAGCAACTGGCTAATGTACAAAAAATTGAAGCTGAGCTAGCGGAGTTAGGCGCACAAATTATCGCGGTTTCACCTGATAGCCCTGAAAAACTGGCTGAAAGTAAAATTGATTCACCAAACTATCAGTTACTATCTGACGATAGTCTGATTTTAAGCCAAGCACTTGGCTTAGCTTTTTATCTCGATGATAAAACAGCAACCATTTACCGCAATAAATTAGGGGTTAATTTTGTGTCTCTTGATGGCAAAGCAAAGGTCGCCTTACCGGTTCCAGCCGTTTTTGTAATTGATAAAAAAGGCTTGGTGCATTTTCAGTATGCAAACCCAAATTACAAGGTTCGCTTAACCGAAAACTTATTATTAGCAGCCGTGAAATCGGTATCTGAACAGTAAATAATTACTTAGCAGAGAGCCTCAGCTCTCTGTTTACTTTCCAGATGCGAACTCTTGCCACGAATTAATTAAATCAACAAAATCTTCAAAACCGCAGCCACTGCTCAAGCCGCTTTCTTCTAGCATTAGCTCATCATCTTGATAGGCTAACAAATCTTCTGAATCTTGGTGTAGTGCATGTGCTTCAAAAATCGCTTCGTCTTTATTTAAAATCAAATCAATTTCTTGCCCCTGTAAAGTTAAAGGCTCAAAACTTGTGGCAACAGCACTGATCAAAGCCTGTACCATAGCTATTTTTTCTTTGCCGATTTCTTCATTCAGCCAACGGCCAATTACTGCATGTTCACTGCTAATTTTAATACGTAAGCCACTTATTGGATCACGTATAAATTGATATTCCATAACTTTACCTAAATACATCTCATGCCTAGGATTATACCCTAGTCAGCTGTGAATTAAGAAAGCCAGATACAAAAATAGCGCTATAAAGCGCTATTTTCTTAATTAGAATTGCTACCGATAGGTTTTAAAGCGTGCGGCATCAATAATCGCCCAAATGTAAACGATAGGAAGTAAAATAAAGCCAATCGCAACATAAATAAGCGCACCGCTAATAACCCAAGCGAGGAAAAAACCAATCGCTGCCATGATCCTGCCTTGGACTAATTGCCCAAGACCTGGAAAAAAGATATTACAAATTGCCGCAATTACATTACCGCCTGAACCTTGCTCTGCCATGTTAACCTCAATTTATTAATTTGATTTTCTTATTAGATACTTACACACATCGTGCCAATTCTTTAACTCATTAACTATCAAAAAGTTATAACAAACCTAGCTAATAAAGTTTCTCCTTTAATAGTGGTTTTTACTAAATATCAGTCAAATTGGCTACAGCAAATATTGCTTACAACAATAGCTTAGCTAAAAAGCACTGCGAATAGAACAAAGAACTTTTTGAAATTAACTGTTTATAAAAACAGTATTTTATTTAGCCTAACAAAAACACCTGTTATACTGCTCACAATATTGATTGAAAAGGCGTGATGATGGACGTTTCAGAATTACTCGACGGTTTAAATGATAAACAACGGGATGCCGTAGCTGCTCCACTGCAAAATATGTTGGTGTTGGCAGGCGCAGGCTCAGGAAAAACTCGAGTACTGGTTCATCGTATCGCTTGGCTTATGCAAGTAGAGCAAGCCTCTGCTTACAGTATTTTTGCAGTAACCTTTACCAATAAAGCCGCCAAAGAAATGCGCACGCGTGTAGAGCAAGCCCTTCAAGCGCCCGTAGGTGGTATGTGGATCGGTACTTTCCATGGTTTATCACACCGTATTTTACGCGCCCATCACCGTGAAGCCAATCTGCCCGAAGCATTTCAAATTTTAGATTCAGACGATCAGCTACGAATGATCAAACGCTTATTAAAAGCCATGAATATCGATGATAAAAAATGGCCCGCAAAGCAATTCGGTTGGTATATCAGCGCAAAGAAAGACGAAGGCCTACGTCCAAAAGACATTCAAGCCTATGATATTAACGAGCAAATGATGCTCAAAGTTTATACTGCTTATCAAGAAGCGTGTGACCGTGCAGGCTTAGTTGACTTTGCCGAAATTCTGCTACGTAGTTTTGAAGTACTAAAAAACAACCCAACCTTGTTGCGCCATTATCAGCAACGCTTTGCGCACATGCTTGTAGACGAGTTCCAAGATACCAATACCATTCAATATGCCTGGCTAAAATTACTCGCTGGCGACACCAATAGCATTATGATTGTTGGTGATGATGATCAAAGTATTTATGGTTGGCGTGGTGCAAAAATTGAAAACATTAAACGCTTTTTAACTGACTTTGAAGCCGAAACAATTCGTCTTGAGCAAAACTACCGTTCAACAGCTACCATTCTAAAAGCATCCAATGCGCTTATTCAAAACAATTCCGAGCGCATGGGTAAAAGCCTCTGGACCGATGGTAATGATGGCGAGCCAATCTCAGTGTATGCCGCCTTTAATGAACTCGACGAAGCACGCTTTGTTAGTAGCAAATTACGTAGCTGGCTCAATGCCGGCAATGCACTGCAAGATGCCGCAATTTTATACCGTAGTAATGCGCAGTCGCGGGTACTTGAAGAAGCCATGTTGCAAGAAGGCTTAAAATACCGTATTTACGGCGGTATGCGCTTCTTCGAACGTCAAGAGATCAAAGACGCCCTTGCTTATTTACGCCTTGTAGGGAACCGCCAAGATGACGCAGCCTTTGAACGGGTTATTAATACCCCAGCGCGCGGTATTGGTGATAAAACACTCAGCCATATACGTGATTGCGCTCGCGCTGAATCATTGCCACTTTGGTATGCGGCTAAAGCCATTATTGAACAACAGCACTTATCAGGGCGTGCCGCCAGTGTTGTTACTAAGTTTGTTGAGTTGGTTGAACATATTGAAGATAAAATTAGCGATCTCACATTAGAAGAGCAAGCCAAATACGCAATTCAAACATCCGGCTTAATGGCGATGTACCAAGCTGAAAAAGGCGAAAAAGGCCGTGCGCGAGTAGAAAACTTAGAAGAGCTTATTAGCGCGTGTGGTCAGTACGAACTACCTGAAGATGAAGAGTTTAGTTCACCACTACAAGGATTTTTAGCGTATACCTCGCTTGAATCCGGTGATGGTCAAGCAGAAGAACATGAAGATGCAGTGCAAATGATGACATTGCACTCAGCAAAGGGCCTAGAGTTTCCACTGGTATTTATGGTCGGTGTTGAAGAAGGCATGTTCCCTTCTCAGCAAAGTAATGAAGAATCTGGTCGCTTAGAAGAAGAACGTCGCCTGTGTTATGTCGGCATGACTCGCGCAATGGAAAAACTCTACATAAGTCACGCTGAAAGTCGCCGCCTCTATGGGCAAGAAAAATACCACAGTCCATCACGTTTTTTACGTGAGATGCCGGAAGATTGTATTGAAGAAATTCGTATCAAAACCCAAGTATCTCGCCCGCCAGCAGCAGGACGCTTCAGTTCATCAGTAAGCCATGCTGTTTTTGAAGAAAGCGGCTTTAATTTAGGGCAACGCGTGTTACATGCTAAGTTTGGTGTGGGTACTGTGATCAATTATGAAGGCAGTGGCGCACAATCACGCGTACAAGTTAACTTTGATGACTTTGGTAGCAAATGGTTAGTAACAGTGTATGCACGACTGCAAGCTATTTAGCCCGCAATTTGCAACATTTCTCACGCAACTTGCCTATGCAAAACATAGGCAATTACTGCTAATTACTGGCGAGCAAAATTGGTGTTACCAACAAGCCAACGAATTATACCAGCAATTGAATCCGACCCTGTGCAAAGTATTATCAAACAATGACGATCTGACAAACAGCAGTTGGCCTGAACATACTCATCAAATACTGGGCCAAGAATTCCAACATGTTATTTATGATGGCTTTAGTGGGCTAGTACCAGACAAACTCGCAGCACTGAGCGGAACTGTCCAAGCTGGCGGCTTATTCATTTTACTCTTGCCAGAGCTTGCTGACTTACAACATTGGTGCGATCCTGCTCTAGAGACTTTTCAATCATTTGCTCAACAACGCCAGCACAGCTACTTTAATCAGCGTTTAGCTCGTTTGCTCAGCGATAACTCTCTGCCACATTTTAACCAAACTAGTGGCTGGCAGCGGTTACCTAAAGTTAGCCCTAAAGCGGGTGTAATTTCACTGATAGAGCAGCAGTATTGTATTGAGCAAATAATTAAAACGGCAACAGGAAGAGCAAATCGCCCGTTATTGATCAGCGCTGATCGGGGCCGAGGAAAATCCGCTGCATTGGGATTTGCAGCTGCAAAGCTAAGCGGTAAAGATATAATTATCTGTTCACAGCAATTTTCAGCGCTGCATAGCAGCTTTAAACACTTTGCTGACGAACAAGGAATCGATTATCAAGCCCCACAAAAACAACTCGCTAACTTACGTTACATTGCTCCCGATCAATTATTAAGTGAGTTGCCTCAGTGCGATGTGCTGTTGGTTGATGAAGCTGCAGCAATCCCTGTGCCCATGCTTATCAAAATGCTCGATCATTACCCACGAGTAGTATTTGCCAGCACTATGATTGGCTATGAAGGAAATGGTCGTGGTTATACTTTACGCTTTAGGCGCTACTTAGAAACACACTTTAAAAATATGCGTAGTGTTAATCTAGAGCAACCAATTCGTTTTGCTGCAGCTGATCCACTCGAACAACATATTTGCAAATTACTGGCCCTAGATGCCGACTACAAAAATACTGAGCTTGATAGCGCTACACTACAGTTTACTGAACTAAAAGCGGCTGAATTAGCCTGTGATGAAACATTACTTCGCGAAGTCATAGGGTTATTATCATTAGCGCACTATCAAACCAGCGTGAATGATTTGCGCCACCTATTGGATGCCACAGCCCAGCGTATTTTTGCCTGCCAACAACGCAATACACTTATTGGAGTATGTTTAATTGCTATTGAAGGTGGTTTAAATACCGTAATAAGTAAACAGATCGCCAGTGGTAAACGCCGGCCACAAGGCCATTTAATGGCGCAAACCTTAGCACAACTAACTGTTGATCCAAGTATACTCTCTTTAAACTGTGCTCGTGTGGTGCGCATTGCTATTGCCCCATCCCAACATAACAACAAAATTGGCTCAAAATTATTGGCGCATTGCGAGCAACAATTAGCCACCACTTGTCATTGGTTTGGTGCTAGTTTTGGCGCAAATGCTAGCTTACTAAGATTTTGGCAAACTGCGGGGTTTAATTTAATTAAACTCGGGTTCAAACAAGATAAAGCAACTGCAGAGTATGCCGCGCTAGTGATCAAAAGTTTAATTCATGACAATACCTTAAATGATCAACTCGAAAGTGAATTTCAGGCCGACTTTGCATTACAACTATTCGATCATTTTAATCAGCTAGACATACAGTTAATTGAGCAAATACTTACTGCTTTTATACCAGAACATGTAGATTACCATTTAGACAGACGACTAAAATCCTTATTAACAACAGACTACCAATTGCATGCTATTAAACCTTTACTGTGGCGCACGCTTTGGAGTACACCCGGTAGCTTGCTCAATTGTGATGAAAATACCAAATGCCTTTTTATTAGGCTAATATTGCAAAATTGGTCTCCACAAAAAGCACAAACAGCCTTGAAAATCAATGGTAATAAATCACTCAACAAACAATTAAAACAAGCTGTAACTAATTGGTATCAGCAATATTTACTTAAAAAACTACCTAGACCTTAGCACTCAGCTATTTCTTTTACTTTTTAACAGCCTCTTCAGTTATGTAGAAAACAAACCTGTTATCAAGCTTGGTATGTTTACTCCTTTAACTGGACCTGCAAAACAAATTGGCGAACAACTTTACCAAGGTGGTAATGTCTATTTTAATCAGGTAAATAAAATGGAGGCATTAATAGTGCTCAAGTAAACCTCATCGTTGCCCTCTACCATTAAAAAATTACTTAATGCATCACTTGAATATAGCTTTTATTGAAGACCGAAACTACATGCACTATTCATCAATAAAACAGATGAAAATACACATATTGTCTATCGCTCTGCGTTTTAACAAAATTACTGCGCTTTCTAAATAATGTTCTATTCTTAAACTATCAATCTAGGAAGTGAGGACACTATGGATTTAATAAATTTTAGGGTGGGTCAAAAAACCATTTCACTGAAAATTCTCGACATACTTTTAACTGAACGTTTTGAAGATAATTTAACCTCATTACCTAACGACAACAAAAGCTTTATTGGTGTTAAAGACTATATGGAAACCCCAACCCCCATATTTGATCTAGGTATTATTCTGAATAAACAATCTACACAGGATACTAACCGTTCATTAGTTGATCTATTTAGTGAGTGGGAACAAAAACAACATGAATGGTTTTTCGCACTTGAAAATAGCATTAACCAAAATCAGCCCTTCAATAACAATACCGATATTCAGCAATCGAGTTTTTCAAAGTGGTACAGCAGTTTTAAAACAGAAAATGAAGATCTTAAAGCCATCATAGAGCGCTTTAAAATACCTCACACTCGTTTGTACACGCACGCCAACAAAATCATTGAATTAGTGAAAAAAGGCGATAGAAAACAAGCCCTGATTGAACTCAATATAGAAAGAGGCGGTAACTTTACGCAACTGATTAGGGTGTTTGAATCAGCCAAAGAGCAAATTATTTTAGACTATAAGCCAATCATCATTTTTACGACTAAGGATGGCAGAAACCCGCACATAGGATTACTTGTAGATAAAGTAGAAGACAATATCAGCTATAAGAAAGAAGATATAAAGCCATTAGACAAACTAACAGATGTAGGTTTTGATATTGAAACACAAACTAAAAATATGATGCGAGGGTTAATTAAACTTGAGCACAAACATAGTGTACTTATAGATCCCAGCGCTATCTTTCGCCCAGATCACTTAATGCACCAACATGCAGAAGAAACAGAAGAGTACGGACTTTTTTAGCATTTTCGAGTTTCGAGTTTCG
>NZ_PNDT01000144.1:0-333 GCF_005886375.1 Pseudoalteromonas sp. S1727 | reverse complement strand
ACGCACCTGAACACATGCCGAACTCAGTAGGGAAACGAAACAGCGCCGATGATAGTGTAGCATTTGCTATGTGAAAGTAGGTCATCGCCAGGCTCCAAATAAGAGAAACCCGTTACAGCAATGTGACGGGTTTTTTGTTGTCTGGGATAAAGTATAGCTTTCAGCGTTAAGCCGTCAGCTATCAGCCGCACAGTGTCAACCTGGACACCGTAGCGTGGGTTGAGTCTCTGACACCCACGGATTAAAGAACGCCACGAACTCCTCAGAGCGCAACATACACCTTGGCCTTTTAACTCTCCTGCATTTTAATCTTTCGAAACTCGAAACTCGAAA
>NZ_PNDT01000143.1:0-975 GCF_005886375.1 Pseudoalteromonas sp. S1727 | reverse complement strand
ATTTTTTCCGTCAGCCGTCAGCCGTCAGCCGTCAGCCGTCAGCCGTCAGCCTGATCTGATAGCTGATAGCTGATAGCTGATAGCTGATAGCTGTGTTATAATCCGCGCAATTTTTTGTATGGGTTAAAGTAGCACAGCAATGATCTTAGATGACATCCGTATTGTTTTAGTAAATACCTCGCATTCGGGCAATATTGGTTCTGCCGCGCGAGCGATGAAAACCATGGGTTTATCAAAACTCTATTTAGTTGATCCTGCGTGTGAAATAGACAGCCACGCAAGCGCATTAGCAGCAGGTGCTACTGATGTGCTTGGTAATGCAGTGATAGTCGATACTGTGGCGGATGCTATTGCCGATTGCGCGCTAACGATTGGTACCAGTGCACGTTCACGCACTTTATCATGGCCTATGGTTGAGCCCCGTGAATGTGGTGAAAAATTAGTAAATGAAGCCGCCAATGGCCCTGTAGCCTTAGTGTTTGGCCGTGAAAACAGTGGCTTGACAAACGAAGAGCTGCAATTGTGCAATTATCATGTATGCATTCCAGCCAACCCTGAATATAGCTCATTGAATTTGGCGATGGCAGTACAAACGTTATGTTATGAAACACGCATGGCATTTTTAACTCAGCAGCCAAAAGCAAATCAAGAAGATGATGCCGTTTACCCAAGCTCAAAACAAACAGAGCTATTTTACGAGCATTTAGAAAAAACCCTCTTTGACACCGGTTTTATCATCAAGCAGCACCCAGGCATGGTAATGACCAAGCTACGTCGGTTGTTTAACCGCGCACGTCCTGAAGATGCTGAGCTGAATATCTTACGCGGTATTTTGACCTCAATAAATAAGTCTACTAAATAAGCGAAAGTTATAAGACTAATACTTGACTAAATTACTCAGGTAATTACAATGAACACAATACTTGACCAAAACAGTCGGGTATTGAAGTTCTGGCTGATAGCTGATAGCTGATA
>NZ_PNDT01000142.1:0-261 GCF_005886375.1 Pseudoalteromonas sp. S1727 | reverse complement strand
CATCGGAGCTGTTTCGTTTCACTACTGAGTTCGGCATGGGGTCAGGTGGGTCCAAAACGCTATTGTCACCAAGCAAATTTGGTGTCAGTCCGTATTGCTACGCACTAACTAAAATTTGGAATTCTGATAATAATTGTCTTCTTACAACTTAAAGCGTATCGCTTACAGCTGCCAGTAAATCTACTTTAGTTGTCGCGATAAATCACGACCTACAATCTTAACTTCTGCGCTTAATCACTATCACATAAAAATCTGTCTAGA
>NZ_PNDT01000141.1:0-4456 GCF_005886375.1 Pseudoalteromonas sp. S1727 | reverse complement strand
CCTAGCTCCTAGTCTTTAATGGTTGTAGGAGAGCGCTTTAGCGCCGATGAGCTTTAACACATAACCAAAAACAATCACGGCTAAAGCCTGTTCCCACAAAAGCCAAGACACCCAACCTCTAACTTCTAACCTTTGACCTTTTATCTTTGACCTTTATTTTAATCACTACCAAACAAGTCGCGGGTATATACTTTATCTGCAATATCACTTAGCTCTTCAACCATACGGTTTGATACCACAACATCTGCAAGCTGTTTAAACTCATTAAGATCTTTTATTACTCGTGAATTAAAAAAGGCTTCTTCTTGTAATGCTGGTTCATAAACAACTACCTCAATGCCTTTCGCTTTAATACGCTTCATAATGCCTTGAATAGCTGAGGCTCTAAAGTTATCTGAACCTGTTTTCATTACTAAGCGATACACGCCAACCACTTTAGGGTTGCGTTTAATTATTGAGTTAGCAATAAAGTCTTTACGGGTGGTGTTAGCATCAACAATGGCGCCAATCATATTATTTGGCACATCTTTATAGTTTGCTAATAGCTGTTTAGTATCTTTAGGTAAACAATAACCCCCATAACCAAATGACGGGTTATTATAATGATTACCAATACGAGGATCTAACCCTACCCCTTGAATAATCTGCTTTGCATTTAAACCATGGCTTTCAGCATAGCTATCAAGCTCATTAAAGTAGGCAACACGCATAGCCAAGTAAGTATTAGAGAACAGCTTAATTGCCTCAGCTTCCGTTGAGTCAGTAAATAAAGTTTCAATATCTTGCTTTACTGCGCCTTGCGCTAGCAAACTAGCAAACGTTTTAGCACGTTCACTTTGCTCACCCACAATAATACGTGATGGGTGTAGGTTATCGTAAAGGGCTTTACCTTCACGCAAGAACTCTGGCGAGAATACAATATTGTCAGTCGCAAACTTTGCTTTAACTGATTGGGTATAGCCAACTGGTACAGTCGACTTTATCACCATAGTGGCTGCAGGGTTAATTTTTAATACATCACTAATTACAGCTTCAACACTGTTGGTATTAAAGTAATTTGTTTCCGGGTCGTAATCCGTCGGCGTGGCGATAATAACAAATTCAGCACCAACAAGTGCAGACTCTTTGTTAGTGGTAGCCGTGAAGTTGAGTTGTTTATTTTGTAAAAAATCACTAATTTCAACATCAACAATCGGTGATTGCTTATCTTTTAAAAGTGCAACTTTTTTTTCATCAATATCAAGTGCAACTACTTTATTATGTTGCGCAAGTAACATCGCATTAGACAAGCCCACATAGCCTGTACCAACAACTGCAATTTTCATTTTAAATTCCTTAAACATCTTAAATTTTGCTTCCAAGCTTAAGCTTATTCCGCTTAGCACTAAAGCTATTAAAATACGGGCTGCCGGAGACGGGCTGCGGGTAACGAGTTCCGAGCTATGAAAACACCTAACTCCTTTAACCTTTAACCTTTAACCTCTTCAGCGCAGCGCCTCTTCACCTCTTTGTGAATAAATCACTTAAATTCTTCGCGCGGGATAAACCCGAGCCTACAAAACAATTTTTACCACCGAGATCACCGAGGCGCTTCGCTGCACAGAGAGAAAAGCCACGGGCTGCGAGTAACGAGTTTCGAGCTATGAATCCTAGCTCCTAGTCTTTAATGGTTGTAGGAGAGCGCTTTAGCGCCGATGAGCTTTAACACATAACCAAAAACAATCACGGCTAAAGCCTGTTCCCACAGAAGCCAAGACACCTAACCCCTAGTCTCTTCCCTAGAACCTTTAACCTTTTCCCTTTCCTCTGTGAACTCTGCGTTCTCTGTGGTGAATCTTTGCTTTTTCGCAGCTAAAGCCGGCTCCTACGAAAACCACTTTTAACTATCTAAGCGCGGGATAAACCCGCGCCTACAAAATACTTTTTACCACCGAGAGCACCGAGGCGCTTCGCTGCACAGAGAGAAAAACCATGGGCTGCGGGCAACGAGTTTCTGGCTACGAATCCTAGCTCCTAGTCACTTCCCTAGGCCTAAAATTTTTAATGATTGTAGGAGAGCGCTTTAGCGCCGATGAGCTTTAACACATAACCAAAAACAATCACGGCTAAAGCCTGATCCCACAAAAGCCAAGACACCCAACCTCTAACCTCTAACCTCTAACCTTTTCCCTTTGCTCTTATTATGTCTCGTAACCCGTAACTCGCGGCTATTTATTTTCCCTTTACCCCTTCAAATTAACCACGTTCGCTTGAGGGGCGCTTTCAAGTTGCGCACTTTTTTTAGCATTCCATACTAAATCACAAATACCATCTGTAGGATTAAAGCCTGTTGGTGCATCTAACAATAACTGGCGGATCATTTCATGATCAAAGTTATGGCAAGCAATATCAAACGCTTCTAAAAATACTTTTAGCTCAGGTAGTGGCAGCATTGCTTCACTGGCGGTCATAATACGTTCGTGCGGTGTTTCGCCTACGTTATCGCCAATTAATAGCTCTTCATATAGCTTTTCACCTGGGCGTAGGCCTGTACATAAAATTTCAATATCACCGTGTGGGTTGTTTTCGTCTTTCACTTCAAAGCCCGACAGGCGGATCATCTTACTGGCCAAATCTTTAATTTTTACCGAGTCGCCCATATCGAGCACAAATACATCGCCCCCTTTCCCCATAGAGCCTGCCTGAATTACTAGCTGCGCGGCTTCAGGTATGGTCATAAAAAAGCGGGTGATATCTTGGTGGGTTAGCGTAATTGGGCCGCCTTCTTTAATTTGACGACGGAATAATGGTACAACAGAGCCAGACGAACCAAGTACATTACCAAAACGTACCATACAAAAACGAGTACGATGCTCTTTACCTTTAGTTTGCGCCAAGCCTTGCAATACCAGCTCAGCCATGCGTTTAGTTGCCCCCATTACATTAGTAGGGCGCACTGCTTTATCGGTCGAAATAAGTACAAAGGTTTCAACTTTGGCATTTACCGCAGCCTTTGCAGCATAATAAGTACCAAACACATTATTACGCACACCTTCAACCACATTATGTTCAACTAAAGGCACATGCTTATAAGCTGCTGCGTGGTAAACCGTTTGCACTTTAAACGCCATCATTACGGTTTCGATACGGTTAATACGTTGCACAGAGCCCATAATTGGTATTAGCTCTAACTCTAACTGGTTATTAGTAACGAATTCGTTAAGCTCTTTTTCAATTGAATATAAACCAAACTCATTAACTTCAAATAATATTAGTGCTTTTGGTTTTTGTTTAACTATCTGCCTACACAACTCTGAGCCTATAGAGCCACCAGCTCCAGTTACCATAACCACTTTGCCAGTAATATTAGCAGCCATCAGTTCAGGTTTAGGCGTTACAGGGTCACGGCCTAGTAAATCTTCAATTTCGACTTCTCTAAATTCAGAAAGCTGTGCTTTACCTTCAACCACATCAGCCATACCAGGGATAGATAAAACTTTAATAGTTAATGGTTCAAGCTGGGCGAGTACTTCTTTACGACGTGCACGGCTAGCGCTCGGTAATGCAAGTAAAACCTTACTGGCTTTGCCTTTATTAATAAGCTCATAAATATCTTTAAAGCAAATAACCGGAATACCCTGAATGATCGAGCCTTGCTTGGTTACATCGTCATCGATAAAAGCACGCACATAATATTCAGGCCCAGCACCAAGGGCGGTTGCAAGCTGCCTACCAGCAGAGCCTGCACCATAAATAATAACTGACTCTTTGTTAACAGTGGCCATTTTACCAATCAGCGCACGCACAACTATACGTGCTCCGCCCACTGTCAATAAGCATAACCAAGCAAAAATAAACGGCATAGTGCGTGGAATAGTAATACCGACAAAAAACGACAGCAATACTAAGCTTGCCGTGGTAATAACCGTTCCCAGTACAATAGCCCATAATGCTTGAGCATTCATGTACCTCAATACTGCGCGGTATAAGCCTAAATTAATAAATGCGAGTAACCCTGTGGGCACTAACATCGCTAAAAGTAACCAGTTACCCACATCACTAAATGGTGCCAGGCTGTCTAAACGCACAATAAGCGCAAGCCAAAATGCAGCAGCAATAAAAAGTGAATCGATAAACAAGGTGATCGCACGCTTTTTAGCACGCGAGGCATTTAAAATAGATCGGATGAAACTATCCACAACAAGTTCCCTTTTCTTGTACACTATTGGTTAAAAAATCAAAGAGCTAATACTGTAGCCCTATAATTGTTAAAATTTCATTAATTATAACTCTAAACGAAAAAAATCACCACAAACCAATACATAATCATTAGTTATTGATTTGGATGGAAATATAGGAGCTAGGAGCTAGGAGCTAGGAGCTAGGAGCTAGGAGCTAGGAGCTAGGAGCTAGGAGCTAGGAGCTAGGAGCTAGGAGCTGACTGTTTGATCATTAGAAGGGTGACCTTTTAGAAAGC
>NZ_PNDT01000140.1:0-657 GCF_005886375.1 Pseudoalteromonas sp. S1727 | reverse complement strand
ACATAGTTTGGTAATGTGTTGGTTGTGTCTTCTGTGCGGTAGGTGGTGATCACCGAGTCATCACGAATTTGCGCGGTGCCATGCATAGCGTTAGCAAAATTATGCGTGGCGAGTGTCTCGCCATTTACGATCGATTCATCAGTTAAAATAGCAAAACTTGCGGGAATACCTGCATCTATATTGCCATCAAAGAATAGAGCTGCTTGCTGCTCACTTACATCAAAATGAGTTGGCTTATCGCTTGTTAGAGTAAAACTTGATAAAGATGGTGCTTGTTTGTAATCATGGAGGTGGTCGCCATGATCTTCACGGTATAAACCTCCATCAATAAACTCTACATAGTTATCAGCGCGTTGTATAAGTACCGCAAAGCGATTTGTAGGGCTTGCATATAAGCCGCTAACAATATTTGCTGTATTAAACATCTCAAGTAACGCGTTATCGTCAGTATCAAAAATAGAGACGCTTGCAGTATCGGCATGACTAATAGCTAAACGCCCAGTTGAGGTGACTTCGCTATGATCATGGTGATTAGTTTGTTCGTCATTTTTATTAGCAATGTCATCAATCTCACTATTACAGGCACATAGGATGGCGATCATAGAAGCGAGCAGGCTAGTTTTTAAGTTAGGTAAATACATTAACATTCCAATATTT
>NZ_PNDT01000014.1:0-5715 GCF_005886375.1 Pseudoalteromonas sp. S1727 | reverse complement strand
GAAATGTAAGGTGAATTATAACTAGGTTCGAGGTTCGAGGTTCGAGGTTCGAGGTTCGAGGTTCGAGGTTCGAGCAAAATTGTAGTGCAGTGAATGTGTAAGAAATAGTTTTAAAAGAAAAAGTGGATAAGCTTAATGAAAAGCGAGCTAAATTTAGCTCGCTATCCATAGCTCTCGACTCGTCGCTTATTTTATTTCTACACGTTGCGAGCGCATCACTATTTCATCGTTCAGCTCAATACCAATACCTGGCTCCTCTGATACTTCGAAGAAACCATTTTTAGGCTGTGGATCTTGTAAGCATAACTCTCTATTCCACTTTTTAATCGCATAAGTGTGGTGCTCATGAATTAAGAAGTTTGGAATCGCTGTTTCTAAGTGCAATGATGCCGCTGTGGCAACAGGGCCACCACAGACGTGAGCTTGAATTCGCACGTCAAAGATATCTGCGTAATCACACACTTTTTTGGTTTCAGTAAAACCACCACATAAACCAATATCCGGCTGTAGCACATCAATACTTTGATCTTCTAAATACGGACGCACACCCCAGCGGTTATATAAGCGCTCGCCACCAGCAATTGGCACCGACACTTTATCTGCGACCTTCGCATGTAAAGAGTGGTTTAGATAATTAACAGGTTCTTCATAGTACATGCAGTCAAATTCTTTGGCGATTTCACCTATTTGAATGGCAGAAGTTGCCCCAGGTAAACTGTGGCATTCAAAAATGATATCAACCTCATCGCCAACCGCTTCGCGAATTGCTTGCATGCGCGCGCGATAAAGCTTCATCTCAGCGCGTGAAATGATGTTAGTACGATCGTAATAGGTATTACCGTCCTTATCGTATTGGATCGGGTCAACTTTAACCGCATCGTAACCTTCGGCCACCGCTTTTAATGCTGCTTCAGCGTATTCTTGTGGATGCACAAGCGCTTTAAATTCACTGTCCCAATCGAACTGTAGTTGCGATGCATAGGTACGTAGTTTGTCATTCACTTTACCGCCCAGTAACTGATACACAGGCAAACCTAATGCTTTACCTTTAATATCCCATAGAGCCGTGTCTATCGCGCTCATAGCAGCATACACTACAGGTCCGCCACCTAAGCCCCAAAAGCTTTCACGAAGCATACGTGACCATAACTTTTCAGTTTGAAATGGGTCATGACCAATCAAGAATGCATCGGCCATTTCTTTGATCATGGCAGCTGCTGCACTGTGACCTAAGTCATAAGCAAGTCCAGCTTCACCAACCCCACTTATACCTTCATCGGTATGAATACGAACAAATACAGGTGTCCAAGCAGGTCTGTCTGGACAATGGATATCAAACACTTCAACGCGATTAACTTTCATAAAATTCCTTATTAACCAACTTGGTTATTTTGCAAAATTAGGATCAAGTCGATAAGCTTTACGTAACATCGCAGGCCAGGCTAATTGTCCGCCAGTACTACCACTGTGTACGACATTCGCTTGATTATAAATATTATCTATTATCGCTTGTGGCACTGGTGTAACCGCTTGACCACTGGCTTGTAGAGCGAGCTGAATTTCACAGGCGCGCTGTAAATCATAAAAACGCATAAATGCATCCCCTACTGTTGGCCCAACTGTTAAGCCACCATGATTTACTAATAGCATATGATTAGTATCTGCCAAATCATCTTGCAAGCGTTTTTTCTCATCATTATTGACCGCTAACCCTTCATAACCATGATAAGACAATGAAGGCAGTGAAAACATGGAATATTGACTCAGTGGTAATAAACCATTTTGCTGCGTAGCAACGGCGATGGTTTCTTTAGTATGCAAATGGATCACGCAGTGGGCATCTTCACGCACTTCGTGGATCGCGCTGTGGATAGTAAAACCAGCAGGGTTAATAGCAAATGGCGTGTCATCTAAAATATTGCCATTTAAATCCACTTTAACCAAATTAGAGGCCGTTACTTCATCAAACGTTAAGCCAAACGCATTCACTAAATAATGATCAGTACCCGGCAAACGCGCTGATAAATGCGTATAAATCAAATCACCCCAACGAAAATGCTCAACCAACCGGTAGCAGGCAGCTAAATCAATACGTAGCTGCCACTCTTGGGCAGATACTTTATTTTTTAAGTCAAGTTGTGGTAATTCAAACATTGCAGTGCCTTATAGAAACGTGCTCATCAATTAACACGAAATAGATGGATAGAAGTCTAAAGTAGTGAGCGAGGATGATCAATCTTTAAAATAAAACAGCCACACCATTTGGTGTGGCTGTTTACTGCCAGTTAAGTAGGTAACTAGCATTTAGAAAAGTTATTTTACGTTTGCTAAATAATCAGCAATTGCTGTCATTTCTTCTTCAGATACATTTGCGACCATTGCTTTCATCGCTGCAGCCATGCCGTTGTTACGCGCGCCCGATTTTATATCTTTCATTTGTGCGACTAAATACTCTTTATTCTGACCATTTAGTTTTGGGTACATAGCCATGATAGGTGCTTTACCTTCTGGGCCATGACATGTTTGACATAGTTTTGCAGTGTAAAGCGCAGCGCCATCGGCAGCCATGCTATTAAATGACACACTTGCAGCCATAGTGAGACTGGCACCTAAGAGTAATTTTGTTATCTTGCTCATTGTATTCTCTCTTCTTTTTGACGGTTTATAAAAATTATTGCTCTAATTGTAGACCATAATAACGGATCTTTGCACATAACTAATGTACGTTATTTATACACCAAGTAGATCACCAAACACACTGTTCAAATTAGCTGCTAGGCTACCAAACTAAATCATCTGGTACTTCAAAATCTGCATAAGGATCATCGGCATCTTTGCCTTTGTCTTCAGGTTCAACATGAAACACAATGTACTTTTCATCGACTTCTGCCACTTTTCGCGCAGGCTCATCTTCAAGTACAAAAAACTGCCCTTCTAAAACACAGATAGCGAGTCGCCCACCGGCTAATGCCTTTTGGGTTTTTTCGTTTACATCTAACTCTTTTACTTTATTTTCATAAGTAAAGTTAAAAGTTCGCTCCCCACGGATCGAATCTTGATTATGGTGCTCTAAAATTTGCTTAACACGGGCGATTTGTTCACGCTGCTTCAGCTCAGCTTGACGCGCCTGATTTAACTCTTCTGCTTTTTTCTGTTGCTCTAACTTTGTCTGCTGAATATGTTTTTGCAGATCACTGGGGTTACTTGTGGCCCCTTTTTTAGGCTTTTTTTGCTGCTTACGCTTTTCAGTCTTAGCGACTTTCGCTTTGTGTGACGTTGTTAGTCCTGCTTTTAGCAATTGGTCTTGTAATGAACCCATGGCTTTGTTCCATTAAAAACTGATATTAAGATTATTTTAATCGTCAATGCAGAAGAATCATAGTGCTGCGGCTATTAATCTAACAAACTGTTGCGGCTGATACCCTGATTTAGCGCAATAAATGATGATTTAAAAGAAAAAAGGTTTAACTTGATTGAATTAAATAGCAATCAGGTTATGCTGTGGTTTTTGTAGTAGGGGCAATATAATGCGCTTGAGTCATTTATTAGTGTGCTCAGTGTTTATCTTTTTTGTACTTTATGCGCCACAGCCATTGTTAGGCTTATTTGCCGAGCAGTTTTCAGTCAGTCCGGCCACCGCGGGCAGCTTGATGACGGCGACTATGATCCCATTAGCCGTCGCTCCTTTAATGTATGGTTTACTACTCGCTAAACGTAACCCTCTTACTATTCTTCGCTATACTATGCTGCTACTTGCTGTTACTTGCATTGCTTTTGCGTACGCCCCCAGCTTTGAGTTATTACTGTTGCTACGGTTCTTACAAGGTTTAACGTTACCTGCCGCACTTACAGCAATGACCACCTATATTGGCAGTACTTATCAAGCGGAACACTTACAAAAGAATATGACTCTCTATATAGGGAGCACCATAGCAGGAGGTTATTTTGGCCGTGTGTTTGCCGCTGTTTTTGCAGATCTTTGGACATGGCAAAGTTTTTATTTTGTTATCGCCGCTGGTTTAATTGGCTCAGCTTTATGTATACCACGCCACCAAGTCGCCATTGTTAGTAATGCGCTTTCACCACTAAATTATTTAAAGCAACTGGCTACTGCTGCCGTCTTAAAGTTGTATGGTGCTGTGTTTTGTATGTTTTTTTGCTTTGCTGCATTATTAAATTATTTGCCATTCATTTTACGCGACACTTTTTTAATTACTAACACTCGCGATATTGGCTTAGTCTACAGTGGCTATTTAATCGGCGCACTCGCTTCTATAGCAACACCTTGGCTATTAAGAAAAAGTATTTCACCGTGGCATTTATTGTCAGCAATATTTATGTTTTATAGTACAACCATGGTCTTTTTAATGAGTTCACAGTTGTTGGTATTTTTACTGGCATTTACTGGCTTTTGTGGGGCAATGTTTATTATTCACTCAACAGCCGCACCACTGGTTAATAAAATCAGTAACGCGCCACCGAGTGTAACGAATGGCGCTTATGTGTCGTTTTATTACAGTGGCGGGGCATTAGGCTCTTTTTTACCTGGTTTGGTTTACCAGTACTATGGCCATGTTGCATTTATGGCAGTATTATTGTTTGTGTGCTTATGTGGTTTAGCATTAGTGGCTGCGGGTTATTTTGCAGGTAAAAAAACCACCTTAGGTTGATGACCTGTGCTTGCAAAAAAACGTTCTAAATCGGCTTTTTTTAACAACCATGTTTGCGTGTTCTCGAACGGATGGCAATGAAACAAATCGCCAAACCAAATATCTTGGTCTAACCAAAGTGTGACATTATTTTGCTTATCGTTCATTAACGCCAACATTGAGACACACCCGGGAGCGACTTTTAGAAAACGCGCCAAGCGCTCATCTGAAGCAAACCCTAAACGCGACAAACCTTGATATTTAGCCAGCGCTTTTAAATCTAATTGTTTGTCGTGAGCTGTGATCACTAAAAAATGGTTTTTACCTTCGTTATCGCGCAGGAATAAATTTTTTAGTCGTGTGCCGGGACGTTCTATCATTAATTCATCAGCAGTCAGACTGCCATGTAATGCTGGATGTTCAATTACATCGTAGCTAATTTCCAAATGCGCTAGCAGTGCTGCTAACTTAGTTTTATCCGCCACCATTTATAAACAATGCCCCCTTAATTGCACACTTAAGTCACGCCATACAACATTGTTTATTTCATACTTATCCTTACAGTATTGCGTTGTTTTTAACTCTTGTTGCAATAACTCTACGGCTTGGTCCTCTAACTCTAGCTTTAAGCTGTTCGATTCTTCAAAATATTCTTGCTCAGCAAAGCTTTTAAACTCACTGCGGGTAAGTGGTCGATCTAAGTTTAAACTTTTTCGGCTATTCGCTTTGACCGACACAACATAGGCAAAAATCTTCTTACCTTGCTCATCTAACTTGGTATGCAACTGCTTGTTATTAATTTCAAAAGGCGGCTCATCATTTTGACTTGCACATCCGCAGAGCAAAACGAGTAGGATCCATGCATATTTTTTCATCTTTAAAGTCTTTTTACTTTCTAGTGGCTACTAGTCTATCAAAAATACACTACTTGCGTGAAAATTCGCAAAATATATAAAAAATGCTTGACCAAATTTATAAATCTCATTAAAGTTCGTCCCGCTTGAAAGGGAATCTCAAGTGGGTTACGAAATTCGTAACTTTAGGAATGTGGGGCTATAGCTCAGCT
>NZ_PNDT01000139.1:0-1065 GCF_005886375.1 Pseudoalteromonas sp. S1727 | reverse complement strand
CAATGCTGAAGCGCACCAAGTTCGTAGCCATGAAATGTTTATCAACCAACTTGGTTGGCCGGTACTATCACCTCAACGCTATGTGCCACTAGATGGTGACAATGTGTTAGCGCTTGACGAAATTCAGGGGTACTACAAATTCATAAACCACGGTACTGCTGTAAACACCAGCGCCATTCGCTCAACCTATATTGCGCTTAATGCTGATAACTCAGTAACAGGAAGTGATAAAGGAACTTGGTACCCTAGCGACGATACTAATACCAATATTAAACTCGTTTTAGAGTCAGGTACTTACTTTGCTGTAGCAAAATGGCAATGGGATGATGCCAACAAAGCATTAGTCCCTACCCTTTCGGGTGTTTCTGCAGAAGGAGCAACGGTATGGGCAACAAAAGTCGATGATATAACCGCAACTAATGATATTTTAGCCACTGTTGCGCAAGCTTTAGATATTAAAACTGAATTAAGTATTACTGATGAAGGTTATTCATTACCTACACTTGCTAAAGATGGCGCACAGATCAGCTGGCAAAGTAGTGACGAATATTACATTGGGAGTGACGGTACAGTATTTATCCCCACCCCTGATCGCGGCAATAAATCCGTTGTGTTAACAGCTAATATTGAACTTAACGGGCAAACCACAAGTAAGACCTTTACGGTAAACTTAACTGCGCGCCCAGAATTTAAAAATGCGATTGCTCACTATTCATTTGAAAATGCCCTGACCGATGATTTAGGTAATTTAGCAACGGCCACAACCACGGACAATAACTTACTAAACACAGGTGCAGGTGTTGAAGCTTATGCTGCAGGTAAAAGCGGTCAAGCCTTTAGTTTTGATGGTGCTACAGGGGTTAGATTACCTGATAACTTAGTAACGACAGCACAGTACACTATTTCTTATTGGTTAAAACCAACGGTATTAACGGACTTTACACCATCGTTCTTTGCAGCAACAACCGCAGATAGATGGATGAGCTTGATCCCAGGTAACACTCACTTCACCACGACTCCTATGTTGTGGAGTAAATATTTAGATGATGCAGGTGTTGAACAATG
>NZ_PNDT01000138.1:0-10114 GCF_005886375.1 Pseudoalteromonas sp. S1727 | reverse complement strand
ACTAATACCAATCGACTTAAATATTTAACCATTCTAGCGAGCTAAATAAAGCGCTAACTGCGTTATAAATTTTAAATTAATATTTGCTGTAAATGGGACGCGGGATTGCAGTACCCAAAATAAACCAAGTAATAAAATATTGAGTGGTGTAAAAAAGCCGCTACAGCGGCTTTTTATAAACTCACTAAACACTACTTAGTATATGCGCGCGGCATTTCTGAATCCGTTGTATAACGTTTGCGAAGTTTATCTTGACGAGCTTCAGTTGACACCTCTTCTCCATTGATGAACATTTTAGTTACATGGCTTTTAAAATCAAATGGGTCATCATTCCACATAACTAAATCTGCCGCTTTACCAACTGCAACACTTCCTGCATTAATGCCAAACACATCAGCAACGTTCGCGGTGATCGCTTTTAATGCTCCTTGTTGTGTCATTCCGTAAGATACTGCATTACCCGCATCAAAACGCAGTTGATAAACATTATGACTGGCATCACCCGCGATTGATAACAAGACCTTCACACCTGCTTTTTCAAGCTTGCCGGCATTGTCTAAACTAGCATGGAGCGAATCAAAACTACCAGGCAAACTTTCCATCGCGCTGACAATGACGGGGACACTCGCTTGTGCTAGCTGCTCTTTCACAACCACAGCATCCTGAGCACCCGCAATCACTAAATTAACTGAAAACTGCTGCTTAAGTTTGATTAACTCAATAATGTCAGCCGCACGAGATGCTGTGACTAATAAAGGCATTTCACCCGCTAACACCTTTGTGAGAACGATGTCTTCAGTACTTGGGGTCGCATCATCTTTTTTCTTTTTGTTTTTTTGTTGCTGCGCTTCGAGTTTATCAACAAGGTTTTTTAGTGCCATAGCACGTGAACCTTTGCTCTGCTCTCCTAAGTGCACCACCAATGCTGCATGTGTTTGTTTTTCGCTGGCAAACTCACCGCTTAAGTCAACAACACTGGCAAGGCCTGCAAAAATACTGTCGCCACCTTGTGGAGTGATCACATCACGGGTGATCCCCCCTTTGCGAGCATATGGGATCAAACTCGAGTGAGCATTGAATGCTAAGCTTGGGTCAAAATCGATGCTTGCTTTATCATCGCCACCATCACGTGATCCAGCAACAGCACCTACTTCAACTAAACCTAACTGATTCATACTCCCAATAAAGCCTGGCGTCACAATTTGACCCTTAGCGTCAATGATAGTGTCAGCGTCAACTTTAGCTGGATTGATCGCTGTAATTTTGCCCTCATCCATTATAATGCTGGCACCTTGTAACACGCCTTGCTCAGTAGAGGTATGTACGGTGGCATTAATGATTGCAATTGATTGCGCATCAACCGCTGTACTTGCTAATAAACCAGCAGCAACTAGCGAGAGCGAAAATGAATGTGTTAATTTTGTCATCCTAGTTACTCCTTATTTTTGACCTAACAGAAAATCACTTTGAGCTTGGTAAGTGTCATCATAGCGATCATATACTTTTGCACCATCAACAAAGACCTGTTCAGCTTTAGCATAAACACTAAATGGGTTTTGGTTCCAAATGACCACATCACCTTGCTTGCCCGCTTCAAGTGAACCTGTTTTGTCAGCAACACCTAATGCTTTTGCAGCATTTGAAGTGATCCATTTTATTGCATGCTGTTCAGAAATATTAAAGCCATTATCGTTAGCACGGTACATGACCTTGCCAGCTTCTTGGTTTAAGCGTTGAATAGTAGTATCAGAATCGGAGTGTACAACCGCACATGAATTTTTCACCGCATCAACAATTGCTACGTTTTCTTGTACCATATCGTAGGCTTCCATCTTAAAGCCCCACCAATCTGGCCACAGCGCAGCACATGAACCGTTATCTGCAAGTAGGTCAGCAATTTTATACGCTTCAATGCCGTGATGGAAAGTCCCTGCGTGATAACCAAACTCTTTTGATAGATCAATCATCATCGCCATTTCTTCTGCTTTGTAGCAATGATTATGGATCATGACTTCGCCTTCTAATACGCCACGTAATGTATCGTATTTAATATCGCGATGCGGAACTTCAGGGTTTTTACCTGCAGCGTAATCAGCGTCGTACTTATCCCACGCACGCTTATATTCAGTAGCACCAATCCACGCTGTGCGATAGCCTGCCATATTACCCATTCGCGTTGATGGTAATACCCCTTTACGGCCATAAACGCGTTTCGGATTTTCACCACAGGCCATTTTTAAACCATAAGGAGCATCAGGAAATTTCATTCCTTGCATCGTGTGTGCTGGTACATTTTTCAATGTCACACCACGGCCGCCAAATAAATTAGCTGAACCGGGTAAAATTTGTAATGAAGTAACCCCACCTTCACGGGCGCGGTTAAAACCGGGATCTTGTGGCCAGATTGAATGTTCAACCCACACTTCTGCAGTGTTCGGGCTAGTCATTTCATTACCGTCTTGGTGAGATTCAACTGACGGGCTAGGATAAGCACCTAAGTGTGAATGCACGTCGATTAAGCCTGGGGTTACCCATTTGCCTTGCGCGTCTATTGTAAGGTCGGCTTGTGCCGTAAGGTCTTTACCAACTTGTTGCACTTTACCGTCAACAAGCAATACGTCAGCTTCTTCTAAACGCTCGCCAGTACCAGTTAAAACCGTTGCATTGGTGATCAACGTTGTTGTTGATTTAAGTGCTTTGTAGGTACTTGGGTATGGGTTTTTATTAATTGTTACTTTTTCGTCTTGTGGGTCATTATCTTGGCAACCCGCTAAAGCGACGCCAAGAGCAACAACCAGCAATGATGGAGCAAATTTTTGCATCATGTTAATCCCTGTTATTTTTTTATTACTGTATATAAATGTATTTTATAAAGCTAAAAAATAAGCCAAGTCTGCATTTATATAAGATGAATGTAATTTATATGTTATTTCTTAATATAATTGTTATACAACTGCTCAAGCGCCTCTTCGGTAGTAAGACTGGGATCTTTGCTAATAAAATGCTTAACAGTACGTGTGACAAAATCGGAGTTTTGTTTATGTAACTTTGAAAAATCTTTAATTAAACAGTTACCATCTTTAGCTGCTGTTACTTTATCGTGGCGGTGACGATACTGACTAAGCGCTTTATTAAAATCACCTTGATAATCTTCGACTAATATCTTGTAAAAATCGCTTTTTTGTACTTTCAATGAACTAACACAGTAGTTTAATGCCTCTTTAAAGTCAGTAAAGGTAACACCTTCAACATCAAACTCTGCGGTTTTTTCACGTACCGTCACTTTCGCTTCTTCAGTTGCATAACTAAAACCACTAAAGGCTAAACGCTCTGCGGCTTCTTTACCTAAAGCCATCCCCGCTTTAATACTGTGTGCAAATTCATCGCTCATATCGCTAAGTTCATTCTCGTGCCACATATTGTAAACACGCAATGGTTTTGCATATTTAGCATTGAGTTTACTTTTTAATTTAGTAAAGCGTTCGTCGATAGTCATTAAACGCTCATTATGTAATATCGCATGGCACTCATAACACGCCGCAATACTAATAAACTCTGCATCTTCACCTAAATCAATAATGCTTTGTAGCATATGCAATGGCGGGCAATGATCGCGCTCAG
The DNA here is from genome assembly GCF_005886375.1 of Pseudoalteromonas sp. S1727. Lineage (NCBI taxonomy): Bacteria > Pseudomonadati > Pseudomonadota > Gammaproteobacteria > Alteromonadales > Pseudoalteromonadaceae > Pseudoalteromonas > Pseudoalteromonas sp. S1727. The sequence goes on along the minus strand of NZ_PNDT01000138.1, from coordinate 6,493 downwards.
TCGCTTCACAACCGCAATAAAAACAACGATTAAAATTATGCTGTTCACAGGCGTAAGCTTGCTGGTAATAACTCGCCAATGTTTTACTCACAGAGTCTCCTAATAGGCTGGTACTTTTTAAATCAAACGATCATAACAGGGATTCATAATATGTCAGCAATGCTGTCCAATAAAGTGTATTTACTCTAAAGTAAATATCATGTAAAACCAATGAAAACAGTTTGAAAAACAAACAAAATCAATAAAAAAAATGAAAAATAAATCCTTGAAAGTGTGTCTGGATACACACATTAATAACTTTATTATCAATTACTTACTATAAATGTAAGCTATTCACATATGCTGTTACATCTTGTCGATTTTCATTTACAGCTTTCATCAGAAATATAGCCAATAATACATTCGTCAACAAGACAACACTCAACAACTGGAGAATGATGATGAATACTTTAACGACAACATTTTGCACAACATTACTGTTAGGCACTGCAGCATTAACTGCGACTAATGCAGAAGCTGCACAATTTGTAGCGGCTGATAATACTCCCGGCACGCAGATTTGTATGGCTGTAGCGTCAAATAAGCCCATTAAACTTTATTTAGCCATGAAAGAATTTCGGATGAATAAAAGCAAAACAGCGAGCAAACTACAGTGTAATAATATGAGTATGGCTGAATTTACAGGCACATATGGCTTTGACAGAACAGCAAGTCGCTTAGGTATTGACGCCACTACGGGCACTTCAATACAAGATTTAGCCAAGTTAGAACAACAAACAATTATGGTTGTTGCGGGCTCTAAATAGCATGCTAAAAATGCAATTAATTTAAGCTGGCATGTAGTTGGCCAGCTTAAATTAACTATCTAAACATAAACTAAATAATTGCTGCCACAAGACCAAATAAACCACCAAAGACCCCCCCCCAGACCACAAGCCAGCCTAAATGCTCTCTGATCATGGTTTGTATAATATCCTTCACCATTTTTGGGGTTAGTTCATCTAATCGATCATCAACAAGATCTGATACTGTTGTAAACAATGAGTCACTTGCTAGGCTTGTCTTTGCAAGTTTGTTATTGACCAGCATCTTAAATTCGTCTGTTTGGCTCATCGTTATTAAGGAATCACGCATTTTTGCTATAAAAGAATCGCGCATTGGTTCCACAGCTGCACTGCCACCAAACATCGCTAACATACTGCCAAATTGAGACTGCTCTATCACTTCCAGCAGTGTGTCAAACGCTGGGTTTAAGTCAACGTCGTTGATCACAGGTTGTAGATCAATATCCATTGTTTTATTGCCAAGTAGCTGCGATATTTTTTGCTCTGAGAAAAACTCAGTTAAGATAAGGTTTTTAATTGCAACTTTAAACCCTGCGAACTTCAATTGGATCACACCCGAACCATACAATAACGGTACTTTTTCAAATAACATATGCACTGCGAGCAAGTTAGTTACTGCACCAGAAAGTGCAAATAAGCCGATCGATAGCACAATTGCTTGGTTAAACAAAAAACCTGTAATCACTAACACTGTGGCAATTACATTCGTAATAAGGCTTTTATTCATTCTTCCTCCACTTGAATTATTGTATAAAGCTAAGCAGGTGCTGCTAAATTTGAATTTTACTCTCAAGAGTTTGTTTATTTAACTACTTTTTGCCATAGTTTAGTTATCTGTATAAAAGGTAAGCAATGCTATGTGGAATACGGTTAACGAACAAATCAGCCAAGCTATGCATTTTGACTTTAAACACACCAGTAAACGACAGTTGCAAAGTCCAAATAGCGATAAACTATTTCAAATAAGCGATGGTACTCATCAATATTTTGTCAAGGTCGCACACAGAAACGATTTGGAACGATTTGACAACGAAGCCCACAATTTAAAGTTACTCACCCAAGAGAGCCTATTTATGGTGCCAGATTGTATCACCACGGGATCGAATATTGAGTTTTCATTTATCGTCCTTGAATGGCTTGAACTGGATCAGCAACCCCATACCAACTGGCATATAATGGGCAGCCACCTTGCCAGCTTGCACCTCAAACACCGTCAAGCTATGTTTGGTTTTGATCATGATAACTTTATTGGCCCAACTGCTCAGCCAAACCGCTGGCATAAAAAGTGGAATATATTTTTCGCTGAAGAGCGCATTGGCTGGCAACTACAATTATTACATGAAAAAGGCATTGAGTTAGTTGATAAAGACTATTTTATCGCATTTATAAAAGACATGTTACACAGTCATAATGTACAACCCTCATTACTACATGGTGATTTTTGGCGTGGCAATATGGGATTTATTCACAGTGTGCCAAGTATTTTTGACCCCAGTTGCTATTATGGTGATCGGGAGATCGATATTGCAATGAGCGAGTTATTTGCCCCCCTGCCTGATGCATTTTACATAGCCTATAACAAGCACTACCCATTAACGCAAGGCTATGAGCTACGTAAGTTAGTTTATCAGCTCTACCCTATTTTAAATCATGCCAATATTTTTGCTGGTCACTATCTTACTGAAGCTAAACAACAAATAGATCGACTACTTAAATAAGGCTATTTTTATTGTCAAATTGATGTCATAAATAACTAAAGCAGACTATATTTAATGAGCGTCTAATAGTGGCCAGGGCTAGTTATTGTGGACGTTCGCGTACAACTGCGTAAAGCATAACAATTTATCCACCACTATAAATAGTCATGCTTTATAGCTCTGTTTTGTAAGGTTGGATCAATTATGCAAAATCATCTCTCACAACGGATCAGCTGTCCACATTGTGGTCACCATATTCATATTACCCTTGATGCCAGCGATGGCGATCAAGATTACTTTGAAGACTGCAGCGCATGCTGTAACCCAATCCACTTTAATATGCATATCGACTATGCCAATAGTAAGGTTGAGTTACATATAGACAGTGATGACGAACAAATTTTTTAAGCTAACTAGTACTGTGGTGACTGTTACTGTGATGACTGTAGTCGTAAATAATTTTCCACCGTGTTGATGATAGTGTAGGTTTGTTGATCAACTTCAATATTGAGTCCATCTCCTATTGCAACTTTGCCAATATTGGTGATTGCTAAAGTCTCTGGGATCAAATGTAACCAAAAACCTTGCTCGTCAACTTCACCCACCGTTAAACTGGCGCCATTAACACAGACAAACCCTTTATACAGCACGTACTTTTGCCACTTACTTGGTAAACTTAGTTGTATTTTACAATTACCATCTGTGTGAATAATATTGTTCACTTGGGCAATACAATGAATATGACCAGAGACAATATGCCCGCCCAGTTCAGTACCCAATGTCATAGAACGCTCAAAGTTTACCATGCAACCAGCATCAAGCTTTCCAAGATTCGTTAACTGTAATGTTTCATCAATCACATCAAAATAAACTTCTGCAAGGGCACTATCTGAAATAAGTTGAACTTTAACAACCGTTAGACAACAACCATTAATGGCAATACTGGCACCTAACGCTAACTTCGTAACGTATTGTGGTGAAACTGCGAGCACTAAGCGCATAACACTGTGTTGATAGCTATTTGCAATTACCGTTGCTTGTGTTTGCACAATGCCTGTAAACATAACTTGAACCGCCCTTTAAACATGGATCTATCACTTCGCTTTAGTTTAACCGATCCCAAGGTTCAATACTGTAATGAATAACATCAACTTGCCGCTATAATTTTTTATTCTTCAATTTATCGATTACAATACCCGTCTCTTCTGTTTACGTAGCAAGTGATATGACTTTTTGTAGTTGGGAAGCCAAACGGCTAGTTTCTCTGGCAATCCCCGTTTTTTTAGCACAAGTAACCCTCGTTTTAATGTCTGTGGTTGACACCATCATGGCGGGACAAGTTAGTCCAACCGATTTAGCCGCCCTCTCTATTGCAACAGGTGTTTGGAATCCAGCAATGCTTGCTCTGCAAGGTATATTACTCGCCCTCACCGGTATTATTGCGCAATTTTCTGGCGCTGGCGATAAAACAGGCATCAGCCATTATTTTCAGCAAGGTTTGTATCTTGCTGGAGTATTAAGTGTACTGGGCTTATCCATCGCTTACTTTGCCGATATTATCATTTTAAAGCTTGATACCAGCCCAGCAATTGCCGCTATGGCCTATGACTATATTCATTTTGTTAAATGGGGAATTATTGGTTTTTTAGTATTTAGTGTATATCGCAATATTACCGAAGGCATGGGGATGACCAAGCCTGCTTTTTATATCAGCTTAATTGGCTTAGCTGTCAATATCCCTGCAAATTACATTTTTATTTATGGTAAGTTAGGTATGCCAGCCCTAGGTGGTGCAGGCTGTGGCATTGCCACGGCTTTGGTATTCAGCGCGATGGCTATTGCACAAGTAATATACTGCCAACTGAGTAAAAAAGTCGATGCTAAAACACTGTTAGCTAACTTTAAGACCCCCCAATTTAGTACTATGTGGACCATTACTAAAGTCGGTATCCCTATTTCACTCGCCACTTTTTTTGAAGTCACTTTATTTGCCTGCATACCGCTATTTATCGCTCATCTAGGTGCCGTTGCGGTTGCCGGGCATCAAATTGCAGCCAGTGTAACTACATTATTGTTTATGATGCCATTGAGCTTATCAATTGCTATTAGTATTCGGATCGGCAATTTATATGGTCAACATCACTTTGAGCAACTAAAAAAAGCAATTTCAACTAGTTACATTCTTGCCATGATCATTGCAGCGGTACTAGCAGCTATCACTTTTTTTGGTCGTGACATAATTAGCCAACTTTATACCGATGACGCTCAAGTAATAGCACTGGCAACATCCATTATGATTTTAGCGTGTATTTACCAACTCCCTGATGCGTTACAAGTGTCCGCGAATGGGATTTTAAGAGGGCTAAAACATACAGCGCCCATTTCGTACATTACCTTTATATCATACTGGTTAATTGGTTTTTCATTGGGTTTTATTTTAGCTCGCACCGATTGGATTGTACCAGCCATGGGCCCGCATGGCTTTTGGGTAGGAATTATTGTTGGCTTAAGTGTTGCGGCTATTTTGTTAATGTTAACTGTTGCAAATAGATTCAAATATGAGCCTCTCAAAAACGCGTAATCAACCAAACTGCCAAGATAACCAAGTCAAACGATTTGGTTATCTTGGCACTTTATTCGCTTGTTTACTAATAAGTGCTTGTAGCGATAAACCAACAGATATTAATGAGCAGTATCAGCAGCGACTCGCCACAGCGCTGGACAAACCGCTGCCTGTCACCCCACCATTAAATAACCTTAAATTGACACCTGTTCATAACAACGTTAACTCAGCTACTGCACAGCAATTAAGTATCGTGCAGCTAGCGCAACTGTCTCATTGTAAACTTAACACCCTCATTGCTGAACATAATAGTCAACTGGGCAAAGTTGCCAGCTCAGCCGGCCAATTAACTTATCAAATCCAGTTTATTCAATTAGCCCCAAGCTGCTTAGAGAAATTAAACTCTGAGTCAAAAAGCTACCAAGCCATTAAGCATGAACTTGCCAACAAAAAGCAACAACTATTAAAGCAATTCAACCACTTACTTTACAACGATCCTGAGTTAAAACGTACTTGGCAGCTTACTAGCTATGCACTGGATAACAACCTTGCAGGCCTTGTCGAAACAGAGCTTGCCCTACAAAACTTACTCACTTTAAAACAGCAAATAATACAACAACAATATACACAAATAGATAGCCAAGCACTGTACCCACAGCTCTCCCAGCTACGCCAATTTAACTTTAATCAAGCGTTAGTCAGTGCCGTGCGCCAGCAAACATACTTTAATCACAGCACCAGTCGATATTTAACCAGTATTGATCTTAGAGCGCTCTGCAACCCGCTAAAAAATAAACGCCAAGCGCAAATCGTCAGTAACGTATTTAAAAAGTATTACCTGTCACAATTACAACCCTATCAAGCGCAACTATCAGGCGCTTTAGAGCGACTGATGCCGTTGTACCAAGCACTTTGGCTAGACTCTACAACTAATCAACCTGAGCTTAGGGCATTGCTGCAACAACAACCCAGTAACTTACTCACCGCATTCAAAGAATCTGCAAAAACACACGTTACTTGGTGGCAAAAGTTTTACAAAAAGTGTGAAATCAGCCCAATATGAATAAAAAAACGGCAAACAAACCAAAAATGTATAAACGAGCTTGATTCACTTAACCGCACGCTATATATTAGCGACCGTTGTTAAGCAATTAACACCTTAAATTTATGATACGACCGTAGCTCAGTTGGTTAGAGCACTACCTTGACATGGTAGGGGTCGGTGGTTCGAATCCACTCGGTCGTACCAAATTTAAGTGATTTTTAAATAAAGTACAATCGAAGGAAAAAGCACTACCAACTCTTGATCACCCGATCCAAGAGTCAGTGGTTCAAATCAACTCGGTCGTACCAATCATTAAGAAAAAAATAAAAAACACAGAAAATAC
>NZ_PNDT01000137.1:0-1628 GCF_005886375.1 Pseudoalteromonas sp. S1727 | reverse complement strand
CCACCCCAATAATCACAGGAACAAGTGATGAAGCGCAGGGTAGTACAGTTTCAGTCATAATTGTTGATGGTAATGGCGATACTCATGCTTTAACAGCGTTGGTTGACATTAATGGTGATTGGCAAGTGCAGGCAAATACGCTGCCTGAAGGTGGTTACACTGTAACGGCATCAATTATTGATGCTGCAGGGCTCACGTCAAGCGCGACAACAACTGGTGAGATAGACACGATAACACCAGTTGTGACTGTAAATGCAATAGGCACAATAAACCTCGCAACACCTACAATTACTGGTAGCAGTGATGAGCCAGTAGGTACTGTGATCAATGTTACAGTAACGGATAGTTCTCAAGTTTATAGTTATACAACTGAAGTGCTTGCAGATGGTAGCTGGGTTGTTGATGTTCCTGATAGTTTAGCGGATGGTGTTATTAGTGTTGTTGCCTCAGTTACTGATCTAGCTGGCAATATTGGTGTATCTCTAAGCGCGACAGGGGTGCTTAATACCAGTGCTCCTAGCATTGGCATCACTCCATTAGCAGCTACAAACGATACTACACCTACAATTAGCGGCACGAGTGACGCACCAGATACAAGTATCATTAATTTGGTGATCAGTAATGTAAGTGGTGAGGTGCAAAGCTTTACCACAACTTTAAACGCAGGTGTGTGGAGTATTGATGTCCCTCAAGTGTTGTTAGAAGGAACTTACACCGTAACAGCCAGTGTTACTGAGACCGGACTCACGTCATCAAGTTCAGCTTCACTTGTTATTGACTTAACAGCACCAACACTTGAAATCACTTCGGCATTATCTTCGGCTGATTCAACACCGTTAATTTCAGGGACCACTATTGATGCGCCTTTAGGCTCTGTTGTTGAGGTAACAATAGTCGATAGTAGCGGTGCTACACAGGTTTTATCAACACAAGTCCTTGCTAATGGTAGCTGGAGTGTTGCTGCAACCTCAGCGCTTGCTGAAGGTGATGCTCAAGTAACAGCCGTGATAACGGATACAGCGGGTAACAGTAGTAATGATACGATTACACTCAATATGGATTATACAGGGCCGGTTATTGTAGTAACTGCGCCGGTAATTACCAATGATTGGACACCATTAATTAGTGGCACAATTAGTAATGCACCATTAGCTACTTTATTGACAATATTAATTACTGATAGTGCGGGCAGCTCGCAAACCCTGACAACAACGGCAAATGCCGATGGTAGTTGGAGTGCTGAAGCAACAAAAGTATTGAGTGATGGTAATTATACTGTTGCAGTAAGTGCCGCCGATGCACTGGGTAATACAACAACATCAACAGCTACAGGCATTATAGATACGGTTCAACCTGTTATTGCAATTACTGGAGGATTAATTCTAACCGCCGATACAACACCTTTGATAACGGGTACATCAAATGAGTTTAATGCCGATATCACGGTAATATTTGATAACGGCTCCAGCCAGGTGGAAGTGACCACAACAACCGATGGTTCGGGTAATTGGAGTATCTCATCGAATGTGAGCTTAAGTGATGCTAATTATACCGTTATAGCGCAAGTAAGTGATGAAGCTGGGAATATAGGTACGGCTTCGGCTGCTGGCCTAATCGTTGATACTACG
>NZ_PNDT01000136.1:0-839 GCF_005886375.1 Pseudoalteromonas sp. S1727 | reverse complement strand
GGCCTAATCGTTGATACTACGCCTGTCGCTTTTGAAGTAACTAACTATTACTGGGGAATATTAGGTATTGGCCTTACTGCAGAAGGAACCGTTGAAGAAGGCAGTAGTGTTTATGTAGTAGGGGCAAATTTACTTGGTTTGGGTTTACTTGATATTGATGTGTTAGAAGGTGGTTTTGAGGTCCAGCCCAATGCTTTAGGTCAGTGGTCAGCGTTACTTTCTGTGCTTGATTTGGGATCCTGGTTAGATTATCGGTTTGTAACAGTGGATGACGCTGGCAATTACTTAGTGAGGGACATATTGAACAATGTTATAGAGCAAGGAAATGAGCCCGAGCTAGCGGTGACTAATACAGCGCCAGAAAGTGAGAATACATTTGGTATTGAACTTATCGCGGAACAACAAACTGAGTCAGAAGTCGCGCAAGCAAATCTAATGGCGGAGCCTGTTGTAATGGCTGAAAGCATCGATTTAAGCCATATATTAGAAAGTGATGCCGCTAGCAGTAACCTTGTTGAGCCAGTTGAGTTAACAATCAATGATGTATTGAGCGATGTTGAACAGACTGATTTGTTAGCCTTAGATTCTGTGAGCGAAGAAAACAGTATTGCTTTCAATGGTGATACATCAACATCAGCAGAGCCGGCGCTTGATGTACAAAATCAATCAGAGGAAATGATTAAGAAACTAATAGAAAGCGGCAATAACCAAATCGATAGCTAATGATCGCATGGTGAGCAAAATAAAGCGCGGGTTGTCTCGCGCTTTATTGTATTTATTTTGTGGTTTTTAATACCAATCGTGTTAAGTCGATTGATATAATACCAATCGACTTAAAT
>NZ_PNDT01000135.1:0-5414 GCF_005886375.1 Pseudoalteromonas sp. S1727 | reverse complement strand
ACCGGCTGTTAAGCCTGTTACCGTTGTTTTTGCTGCACTGCTATCTGCAATAACACCATTGCCTGACCACATGAAAGTAATTTCATCACCATCTGCATCCATTGAGTTTGATGCATCTAAGGTAATAACCTCGCCTTCGGTGATAATCATTTCAGTTGTTGCAACGTTAACTGTTGGTGCATCGCTTTCATTAACCACTGTTAGTGTAAATGTGGTGCTTGCTGCATCAGTTGGGTTTTCAATATCCGAGACCACAACTTGAACTTCGATCTCACCAAAGAAATCTTCCGCTGGAGTTAACGTCACTGTATCGCCATTAACTACATAACTGACATTATCAGCCACAATCGATACTTGGTTTTTCGAGTTAACTTCATCAATGTAGTTAACATCAAAGGTGATCGCTGTTTCTTCTGTGGTGGTCATATCTGCAAGTGGCGCTACGGTAATGTTACCTGGAACCACAATGTCTTTAGTAATCACTTTATCAGCCATTCCAGACATAGATGTTGTAGCTGTAACGGCTAGGGTCTGTCCTGCTGCTGCTGGTAATACCTCAGCCCATGCTGTTACTTCAAACTTTGAAACTTCCGGACCTACATAATCCATACATACAATGTAGCCATCATGAATAACCTCATCTAAGTTATTATAAGCATGATCAACACCTCTATAGCCATTCAATGGACCATATAAATCCCACATACCTTTAAAGCCTTGAATACCAATACTACCTTGGCCATCAGTACTACCAAAATCTAAGTTATCATAGGCATAATAAATTTCGTGCTCATTTTTACCAAAACGTGTAGTGGCATTGAATATAACTTCGAAGTCAAAGCTGTTATCACGTTTATTGTAAGTGTATGTTTTTGTTGTAGAGTCGTACCCAATATCACCATAATCTGATGCATTATCCCATTCGATAATACCCCAACCCGATGAAGTACTCGCCAAGCTGATACCTTCTGAAGTAGACAAATCAACAGACATTGTATCTGCAACCAACACACCTGCATCGTTGCGGTACTGGCCACGCCATAATGGCGCGATAACTTCATTAGGGAAGCGGTTAAATGGTAAGCGGGAGTGCCCAGTTGCCAACATTGGCGCACCTGAGAAATCAATCATCCCCGTACCTTTAATTTGCATAAACGTACCTGGTACATTATTTTCTGCTAAATTATTATACAGGCTAAAGGTATCAAAATAACCACTGAACAACGCATTTAACGAAACCACCCAACCATTGCGATAATCAATTTGACCATTATCTTTAAAGCCACTTAACGATGGGTATATACCGAATTCAGATAAGTTTACATACCCACCAGGGTTACTATTACCTAAGTTTGGTAAGCGGCACATTTCATCAGTAATATTATTGGTTACAATATAATCAGGTGCAATATCAGATGTATCTAGTTGAACGCCAGTAATTACAACCTTATTATCGACAACCTGAACACCAACCTCTTCTTTAGAAGCAAAAACAGTATCAGAAGTAATGCTTAAACCATCTGGAATATTTAACTCAAAGGCAAAATCACGATCAATACCAGAGTTATTAGCCAGTACTTCAAATGTGATTGGAACACGCTCGCCCAATTTTGCTGATGCTTGCGGTACATCAAGGTTAATGACGTCTTGACCACGATCGATACGTAATGGAATAGAACCTATGTTGCCAACATTGACTGCTGATGTGCCTACATCAATCATAGAATAGTAAACAGTATCTGTTTCCATTTCCATATCCCAATCCACTGTCATATCAACCGCTTCAAGCCCTGTACTAGCAGGAATTGAAACATTAATATTATCAGTGAATTCATCTGTCACGACAGCAAATGCGACATCAAAACTCTCTTCTACACCTTCTTCACCTACATCGCGAGAGTTATAAATAACAGCCCAATACTCACCTGACTCTGGGTTATTTATATTACAAAAGTTATTATATAAAATATGGCTGGAAACACATAAGATTTCATCTTGAGGTTGGATCATGCCGTCATTATTATAATCCTTACCAATATAGATATTCGCATTTCCTTTATTATGCGTCCCTTCCAGAGGAGACTCTGCCCCTAGAACTTCGACAGTCAAGCGTTTTGCATTAGCAGGTACTGTAATAAATTTCGTCGCAGTCGCTTCATCTAAGATATCATCGGCATTAACTTCATCAGTGCGGTTCATTGCCCATGGGAAAACTTGATCGTTATCTTTAGGAATTACAAAAGTTTCAACCGTTGCTTTAACAGGCTTATACGCTTTAGCAACAGGGGCTGTGACATTTGGTAAAGTGATATTTGACGCGACATAACGACCAACATCTGAATGCGCTACCGTTTTCAATGATGAAGGTAAATCGCCACGGTCATACTTAAACACCATAGGCCAGCGAGCATCAGAAATATTGCCTTCCTCTGCTGTAAATACCAAGCCACTGTGTAATTCTACCTCTGAATTACTGAACCAGTCTTGGGTATCCATAATAGACGCTTTCACAATAATAGTTTGAGTTTCACCTTTTTTAAGGCTAAAAGTGCTAGGTGTTACTTCAATATTCACGCCATTTTGTGCAGATTGTTGACGAACATCAAAGTTCCAGTTAACTACCTCCTCTTGACTAACAGACCAGGTGCCATCTTCCGTTGCAGTAATCGTTCGGATCCACTGACACTCAGGTTTGCATGAAAAATTAACCAAGTTTGGTAAATTTAATTTATGTGGTGTACCACCATTATACGGATCAGCTGCTAAGAAGTTTTCAGCTGTTTCGTCCATTACAAAACCGGCTTTAGCCGCACTTGCTACGTTAACAAGGCCTGTTCCAGCTCGATACGTTTCAGCTTTATCAATGTCACCATTCGATCTGTTTAGGCGACGATATTGCACAACATTATCTGCTGTCATCAATAGCGCTGATTGTAACTGCGCAGCAGTCCACTCTGGATGAATTTGACGCAGTAACGCCATAGTACCTGCAATATGTGGTGATGCCATTGAAGTACCGCTAATAGCAATGTAATCCTGCCCATTTGGTGTTGGAATAAATGGGTGTTCATCAGAATATGCAGCGTAGATATTCACACCTGGAGCAGCAATCGCTGGGGCTAGAATTTCTTCATTTTTATAAGATGGTCCACGTGAAGAGAAATCAGCTAGCCAATTAGCATCATCAGGATTAATACGACGCTCAATCACTGTTGGCTTAATGGTGATCATATGGCCTTTTTCACTCGAACTATCAACCCAGTCTTCTAAACCTTGCGCAGGTGAAACACCGTTCCACTGATCATAGGTGAAATGTACACTCGGTAATTCATAGCTTTCCGCTACCGTGCCTTGGTCGCTAATTTTATTGTACATAATAAAACCATCAGCACCGCCAGCTTTAATATTGGTCACTTTAGCTGTACGCGCATTGGCCGCAGGATCTGCCGGATCGTGGCGCTGACAAATTACAAATACATTGGTACTGCCATCAGCAGCACCGGGGATTTCACTGCCATCTTTAAAGTAATCAAAAGCGCCTGCCGGATATTCTGTAACACAATAACCACTGCTATCTTTTTCCCCATTAATATCTGCATAGTCTTTTGCCCAAACAACAACACCTGTTATCTCTTCGCTATTTAGTGCTCCACCAACGATACCCGTTTCAGCCCAGCTTGGAACTTCAGAGCCAAGTGCAGGGTCAATAAAACCAGCAAACTCCACTGCAGTATCTACAGCAATTGTACGGCCATGCGTTGTTGCCGCTACTTGAGCAAGCCAAGGAGAAGAATTATCTAGGTAACCAAAACATTCATCGCCACATAGCTGACCATTATTACCAGCTGCTGCAGCAACACTAATACCAGCTTCACGGGCTGCTAAGAATGCTAGCTGTACAGGATCAGCCCACACATTTGAGTCTGCACCACCGATTGAAAAGTTGATTACATCAACACCATCTGAGATCGCATCTTCAATACCTGCAATCAGCGCTTCACCAGGGCAGCCTGAATATTCCGCGCTCGACGGATAACATACTTGATAAGAAATAATATTAGCGTGTGGCGCTACACCTGAGAGTTGTGGAAATAAAGCTTCTTTTAAGATTTTTCCATCAGATTCATCACCATTGCCAGATACCACGTAAGGAACATCATAGAGCACATTACCAGCGGCAGTTGAGGCAACATGAGAGCCATGACCTTGGTAATCCTCACCAATTGCTGGCCAACCAGGGATCATTGCTGAATAAGCGTCTGTAACGACATCATAAGAGCGTACACCGATCAACTTATTATTACATTCAACTAAATCAGCTTCTTCAACACAATCACCAACATAGTTTCCATTGCCAAACGGGTTAACATGCTCGTACCCATCATCTCCCACGGCCGCAAATGAAGGGTGATCTGAGTTAATACCAGTGTCAATAATACCGATGATTTGCCCTTCACCTTTACCTTGAATACCACTAGGTACGCTGCTTCCATCCCAAATTTTATCAGCGCCTATATGAGTAGGACCTTCATCTGATAATAAATCATAGAGCTTTGAACGCATCACAGAGGCAACAGCACCTAACTCTGACACTCGTTGTGCTTCACTTTCAGACATTTTTACTGAAAAGCCGTTCAATGCTTTTGTAAACTGTCTGCGCATCTCAGTTCGACCAGTTACTGATGTGACTGATTGCATCACTGTTTGCTGTTTATTTAAAAGTTGTTTTTGATAGGCAACCACTGCATCATTTGTAGCTTGGCCTTTTTCAAAAATCTTTGTTACACCTTGAGAGCTCAATGTACGCGCTAACGGTGAACTAAAAGTCTGTGCCTCAATTGCAACTGAATTGTCTTTTAATTTAACGATATAAACATGCTCGCCATCAAGGCCTTCTTCTTGGAATTTATTACCTTTAGAGTTTAGTTGCACATTTAAACCATCGTTTTGCATCATTGTTGATGAACTAACAGTATTAAATTGATTAGTTAAATTTTTAATGTCTTCAAAAGTAGCTTGAATTGCTTGAGGTGTATCAGCTGTCACAATTTTAGTATTCGCAGCTTGTAATGCCCCAGCACTACATATCGCTGCTGCAACTGCAACAGATATAGTTTTCAATTTCATAATGTTCCCCTAGATGGTTTTGATAGTTCTTCTATAGCTGCGATAAGCAACTGTTGGCCATATAGTAACCAAAGGCATACTAGGGGTGTGAACATCATCATGTAGCATTTTGTACAAATAATTAACATTGAATTTATATAAAAACCATTTATTGACAATTAAACTATAAATGCGCCTATTTTAAAGTTCGGGGTTTAAAAGCTGAAAATAAAAAAGGGCCCTTCTGGGCCCTTTGTTACATAACACACTTAGGGAAGTGATTAATTACGTTTTACAGTACGACGTCT
>NZ_PNDT01000134.1:0-21389 GCF_005886375.1 Pseudoalteromonas sp. S1727 | reverse complement strand
CGCGATTTAGCCCTTGCCATTCGCTAGTAGTTATCGTTTAATAACAGTATGTTATTTAAACGGTGATCTTCCTACAGAGGACTTTCACCTCATAAGTCAATGCCCATGTCGGGCGTACACAAACAGTTTAAAAGCGGACAAAATTCAGTTGGCTGGTTTCGCTCCGCTTCACATTATAGCCAACCAAATTTTGCCTTTTAACTGAGGCGTTAGGCTTATCAATCAAATGGAGATGTCATTGAGTTCTTATCAAGAAAAAAACAAAGGGAGAGTTGCTCTTATTACGGGGTCAACATCAGGTATAGGTAAAGCTATAGCACAACAACTTGCCGATGATGGCTTTACAGTTGTATTTCATTCTCGAACTTCAGTAAGTGAAGGTGAGTCCTTAGCTAAAGCACTCCCAAGTGCAACATATTTTCAAGCTGATTTATCAGATCAAGTACAAACTAAAAAATTGATCTCTGATATATTACTCCATCATGGAAGATTAGATGTATTAGTCAATAATGCAGGAATAAATGCGGTGATTCCTCATTCTTCACTAAAAGAAGCGACAGCAGATATATGGAGAGATCTTTATGAAGTAAATGTTATTGCACCATGGATTTTGATTTCAGAGGCGGAGCAAGCTTTAAGAGATTCATCAACTCCAGAATGTCCTAGTAGTATCATTAATATCAGCTCACATGCAGGTGTTCGCCCAAAAGGTGCTTCTATTCCTTATGCTGCGAGTAAATCTGCGCTTAATCATATGACACAACTTTTAGCTTTAACTTTATCTCCCGATATTCGAATCAACGCGATTGCTCCAGGCCTTGTCGATACACCTATGACAACAAGCTGGGTTGAGGCACACAAATTATGGAAAGAGAAATCACCAATGAAGCGCGGTGCTAAACCAAATGAGATAGCTCATACCGCATCAATGCTTGTTTCTAGTAGTTATCTAACGGGTGAGATCATTCTTTCTGATGGCGGACTCAATCTTACATAGCTTAAAATAAGCCTAATCGGGTAGCCGGAGGTCTCTAACCTCCAGCCCCCACACCACCCATCATGCGCTTTTTATGAACAGGAAGTGCAATGGGCGGTTCATCTCCCGTAATGAATATTGATCCAAATATCTCTCAATGACACTAAACCTTTTGACGCTAAATAGTCATTGCCTAGTGCAATGTTAATTCCTTTTGTTTTTGAGCTTCGACAAGGCCCCTTGTTGGTGATACCACATGCTATGGCGAGTCGTTCGCTAACACCCAATTTCATTAAACTGCGTACTTTGGTGCGAGGTTTGCGCCATTGCCGCCAGTAGCACATTCTTATCCTACGGCGGATCCAGTGATCTAAATCCACCGTTAGCTATAAAAAATCAAAGTTAAAATAGACAGTCCAATGGGACGACGGCAGCTTTTTACTTAAGGAATGGCAAACGACTAGGCAGTATAGAATCTGCTTTCCTTTAAATAAACAGCGGAATATTACCGTCAATAAGGGCATGAATAAACTGACCTTACGGGGTCAAACAAAAGTGAATGCGCAATGGCAGCTGTATTGCTTAGTTCATAATATAGAAAAGCTGCAAAACAGGCTGCATTAAAAAGGTAAGCTACTACCTCTCCAAATAAGCCACTTAAACACCTGTCATACCTTCCAAAACACCAATTAAAGCAACAGCAAATCCTCTTTTTATATTTTATGTAAAACTGAAGTAACCGATTGAATCAAAATAGGAACTCGGCTATGGTGAATGCATCAATGCATCAATGCATCAATGCATCAATGCATCAATAAAAATAAATTAAAAACGAGTTAATCTACAGGCTCGTTAGCTTTCACTGGAAATAGAAATGAAGAATACGGACATATTTAATTATTATGGTTTTGGATTTGATTACGCGTTACTTAAGGCTGTAGGGCTAAAGGGGCGACTCAACTCAAAGGGCAGAGAGTTACTAGGGTTGTTTTTCGAAGGAGTTGAAGAGCTTGAAATACCGGTAACATCTAAAGTATCAGAAGAGCTATGGGAATTATTTGACACCATACCTGAAAATGATGAGGTAATGGCCGAAGATCTTGTAAAAAAGATTGAAGCTGAAATTGCCAAAATAGATCCTGCGCTGGATGCAGAGTTGAGGCTTAAAGAGGCATTCATTTTAACGGAAAAGAGATTCCCTTTAAAATCATTAACAAGCGAACCTAAGAAGCTTTTAGGCGATAACGTTTTTGAATCTCTATCTGACACTTCAAGAAAAGATTTTTCGTTTGCCTGTATACAGGTTGCATTAAACCAACCCACAGCTTCAGCATTTCATTTAATGAGAGCCTTAGAAGCTGAAGTAAAAAAACTCTATTTCGAGTTTAAAAAAACTAATCGCATGGATAAACCCATGTGGGGACCTATGATTAGAGAGCTTAGGAACAAACGAAGCCCTAAGCCAAGTGAAAAATCTCTAGATAGTTTAGACGGTATTCGAGTGCATTTTAGAAACCCGACACAGCACCCAGATGCATTTTATTCTATTGATGAAGCTCAAGATTTGCTAAATCAAACAATCACCGCCATTAATATGATCCATAGAGAAATATTAAGTAAGTAAAGCTAACAAGCAAAGGCAAAGCGACGCCAAAAAAGCGGCGCGCCTGCTTTGGGCGTTGGTATGACTCCCACTGTCAAGTTAAACGCACTGATCCTTGCCTAACTTTTTAAGCCATAATTACTTCTGCTCGAATTAGAGCGAGTTAATACATAGGATGAAGCAAGTAATGTCGTCGGTTATCTTGCTGATATTCGTTGATTATTACTATTTCTAGTAACAGAGCAGACCTTACTTAGTTCGTCGTGGCACCTGTCTTCAGTCTATGTTCGTGGTTCAATGCAGCGTTAGCTGCATTGCCATCCTAACGCCGTCGGTGGTTGTGCCACACCCGATGCTTGATCCCATGCACTAACTCTAATTCGTTTATCATGCGGGTACTCTTGCCAATCTAAGTTTTGTATTCACTGGCGTAAGCACCACTTCTTTAGCTATTGCCCATATGTATGCAATCATTTCTCGGGCAATTGCAGTGACAACAAGGTTGTAGTGTTTCCCTTTGGCTATCATTTTTTTATAACGTGTTGCAGAGCCTAAGCTGCGCTTTCCACGCAATATCAATAATATCCTTTGGTAAACCTTCTTGTCGTTTTTGCATATCTGTCGATATATTTGCGGCATACCGATAAGTGTGCGCGCCTTCCACAAGGAGGCGTCTTGCTCGGCCGTTTCCGCATTTTGTGATAGCGCTAACATGGCGTTTGCCACCACTCGAGTGTTCACTAGGTACAAGACCGAGATAACTCATTAATTTACGGGGATGATCGAAGCGAGTTAAATCGCCAAGCTCAGCAACAACGCCGGTGGCGACCAATAATCGAACGCCACGCATAGCTTGTATTGCTTTAACAACGGGATAATAACGCTACTGGTGAACGTGGTGTGTGAGTTCATTATCTAACCGTTCAAGTCGGCTTATTCGTTCGGTAATTGTTTGTAAAAATTATTGTAAGACGATGTGCTGAGCGGGATGCGGAAGCACAAGTTCAGTGAGCCAACGTAAATGTTTTTGTGACCAATTTTCGGTGCCTTCGTAATTAATATTATTACGAAGCAGCAGCGCTTTTAATTGGTATTTAGCATCTTTTAAATCCTTCATTGCTATTTCGCGTGCGCGAGATAAATCGCGTACAGCTTCATCTTCAGGCTCAGGAACATAGATAGGTGTTAAATCTTCAGATTTAAGTAATTTAGCGAGCTTAAGGGCATCACGTTTATCGGTTTTAATTTTCTCACCGGGTTTTTTAGGGATAAGAGAGGGTGCAACCACATAACAGCAATGGCCAAGGCTGGTGATTAATCGGTAAATCCACAAATTTATAGGGAATAAATTTGAACCGCGAAGCGGGCTTTAGTGAGTATCATGGACGATACGAGTAATAACCACAAGGGCCTGCTTCATAAACAAAATGAAGCGTTGCGCCAGGGTATTTAGATTCAAACTGACGAACAAGCTTTTGAACGGCCACTTTGGAAGAAGAAAATCGACCAAGGTGAACAGGTTGTGCACCACTATGTTCTTCAATATAGGCGACTTCATTGAATTCTTTATGTGTACCAAGACCAATAAAAAGTATGCTATGTTTATTCATGTTAGCCTCTGCTGTTTAGTTAATTGACAAACTAATTATGGCTCTGGCTTTGAATTAAGCTAACCCACTAAAAGCGGAGGCTAACACCGTGTGGGAGTCATTATGTCTATACGCGAATGGAGTCTGCATGAATATAATAATCAAACTATCTGCTTTAGTGCTGATCATATTTATTGCTCTATGGCAGGTGAGCAAGAATGAAAAGTTTCAATTTTTTGGTAACCTTATTGATCGAGTAGAAACAACTGAAAAAATAGTCGCATTAACTTTTGATGATGGTCCAACTAAACATCAAACAAAAGAAATTCTCAAAGTCCTAGACGAGGCAGAAATTAAGGCTACATTTTACCTAGTCGGTAAATCTATCGAAGAAAACATTCAAGAAACTAAAAATATCATTGATAAAGGTCATGAAATTGGAAACCATTCATATACTCATCAACGTATGGTTTTGAAAAGTTATAGCTTTGTTGCAGAGGAGCTAGAAAAAACTAATGAGCTAATTACGCAGGCAGGTTATAGAGAAGAAATACGTTTTAGACCACCATATGGTAAGAAGTTGTTTGCACTGCCTTATTATCTCAATAATAAAAATATAACTACCGTTACTTGGGATGTGGAGCCTGAAACTTATTTAGATAAAAATGCTAGTGCAAGTGATATATCCGAATACGTTGTCCAAAATACTAAGCCGGGATCAATTATTCTTTTACATGTAATGTTTAAATCAAGAGTTAATTCACTAGCCGCTGTACCGTTAATTGTTCAGCAGTTAAGAGATAAAGGTTATCGCTTTGTTACAGTCTCTGATTTAATAGGCAATAGCGCATAATCGGGTAGCCCGAGGTCTCCTCCAGCCCCCACACCACCCATCATGCGCTTTTCATTTGCAGGAAGTGCAATGGGCGGTTCATCTCCCGTAATGAATATTGATCCAAATATCTCTCAATGACACTAAACCTTTTGACGCTAAATAGTCATTGCCTAGTGCAATGTTAATTCCTTTTGTTTTTGAGCTTCTACAAGGACCTTTACTGGTGATACCACATGCAATGGCGAGTCGTTCGCTAACACCCAATTTCATTAAACAGCGTACTTTTGTGCGTGCTATTCCTTTGAAAAGAGCGTCATTGCAGCCAGTAGCACATTCTTATCCTGCGGCGGAGCCAATGATCTAAATCCACCGTTAGCTGATAAGCGTTGGCTATTAGGTAGTAGTATACCCAGCCGCGTAAATTTTTTTGGTCTAGAATCTGTATTACTCTAAAGCGCAGCGCCTCTTAACCTCTTTGTGAATAATTCAATAAAAGATTTTTTGCACAAAGAGAAGGGAATGAGAAGTAAATGAGAATGAACTTGAAGGCTAATATTGATATGTTAAAACACGATACATGGATAAAGGTAAGCTACTACCTCTCCAAATAAGCCACTTAAACACCTGCAATCCTTTCCAAAACGCCCATAAATACAACAGTAAATCATTTTATGTGGGATTGAAGTAACCGATTGAATCAAAATAAGATCTCGGCTATGGTTAATGCGTCAATAAAAATAAATTAAAGACGAGTTACTCTGCTCTCGTTATAGCTCAAGGAAATAGCATGCACATACGGATAGTTATATTATTAATCACATGCTTGTTAATTATTTCATGCGATGACGATAATGGTACTTCATCACTTGATACCAAAACATTTGCATCTTACAAAACACCTTGTGTTGGTGTAAGTCAACAGCTTTGCCTTATAATCCAAGATGATGATGTTGGCAGTTACTTTTATGACTCCATTGAAGGGTTTGATTTCGTTTGGGGGCATACTTACCAACTATCTTTAAAGATAACAGATATAATCAATCCTCTCGCTGATGCCTCAAGTCTTCAATATTCTATCGAAAACGTCATATCAGACATAGAAGATAACGTTGGCACTCGTTATGAATATAGCTTAGTAGAGTTATTAGAGTGGACATTTACAAAAGAGTCAGGTGTTTATTATTTTTTAGGGCAGCCCTTTGAGTGCCAAATGGGTGTAGACTGTGACGGTTTAGTTAATTTAAATAATAGTGGTGGTTTGGTTAACGTGACTTTTGAATATATAGGTGATGGTCAAATAACCTTAGTTCAGTGGAATTAGCTAGAACACAAACGAGCCTTAACTTTATCATTATGTACTAGTATTCTATTTGACCGTTTTTATTTAGTGACGGTCAACTTAAATCAATAAACAAATTCGTTTACTCCGTCTGTCGTTGTGGCTGTTAGCAAGTCGCTTATGACTGTGTCATATATAAGGCGCGTTACGCAGTAATTTTTTAATGCGCTCCCATCATTGCCTACTATTGACTCTATCCCTATAGTTTTTGTTAGTCCAAGTATCTAACGACTATTACGCGTTTGGTACAGCATACTCACATTCAGCAACTTGCTTTAAAGCATTTATTTTAACTGTTGGCAATACTGTTTTTATTTATGCTTTTGGTTATCCAATTTTATTTTTTATGTTGTTTTTGTATTACCAATAATTAACATTGCAACATTTTTCATGACGATTACAATTTATTTCACAATTTCATTACTTATTTTTTATAGTAATAAAGTTTTGAATTTAATTCTTTTGGGTTAATTTTCAAAGTGTGTTTTTATTGCTAAATTTATATCCCCATTGATTTTATTAAATTTATTTTTTGTTGAAAAATTAATGTAAATGGTAATACTACTTATTTATTATTTTACTGGGTGTTGCAAAAAGTTAACTGGTAATATACATTTTGCTTACCTTCTGGTTATCCAGTTTGGCTTGCTTGGTAATTTAATTTGTTTATTTTTATGCTGTTTAAAAGAAACTTGTTATTACCAATTATTACACACAATACACCATTGAACTTGTACAAAGTTGTAACCTAGAACTAAGTAATCAAATCTTAGTCAAGCAGTTAGGTTTCCTAAATGTATAAGTTAGGAGACATAAAGATAATGTTTAAGAAAAAAAGTCTACTGATTCTATCAATAATGGCTGCATGCTCGAGTGCTGCTCAAGCGGCTACTATTTATAACTCGGGTTTTGAAAATGGCTGGAGCGATTGGAATGAGGTTGATCCAGCTGCGATTTCAGGCGATGCCTATCAAGGATCGAGTTCTTTAAAGATTCAAGGCAGTCCTGGACGAGTACATCAGGTTGTCGATATTGAAAGAAATACCGAATATACCTTAAGCGCTTATGTTCTAGGTAAAGGGCAAATTGGCGTTAATGATCTTAATGGATTATTTAAGAACACAAAATTTAATGTTTCGTCTTGGACCAAAGTGTCTAAAACATTCACTTCGGCAAATACAGATTCTTTGCAAGTTTTCGCAAAGCACGATAACAACTCAAGTGATGTTCGCTTTGATAATTTTTCTCTTGTAAAAACCGACAGCAGTGATGGTGGTTCAACTGGGGGCGATGGTGACGGTGATAGTGGCGGCAATGGCGATGGTACAACGATTCCTAGTAGCATAACCAGCGGTAGCATTTTTGATCTTGAAGGTAATGATCCTAATCCATTAGTTAATGACAGCACACTTGTATTTGTACCTCTTGAAGCTCAACACATCACGCCAAATGGAAATGGTTGGCGTCATGAATATAAAGTCAAATCTAGCTTACGAGTAGCGATGACCGATACTTATGAAGTATTTGAAGCGAGTGTTAAGGTTGAAATGTCGGATGGCGGTAAAACAATTATTGCTCAGCACCATGCCAGTGACACGGGCACTATAATGAAAGTTTATGTGTCCGATTCTGCGGAATCTGGTTTTGATGACAGCGTGGCTGGCAATGGTATTTTTGATGTGTATGTGCGCCTGCGTAACACCAGCGGCAATGAAGAGAAATATGCATTAGGTACAATTCGCAGTGGAGGTTCGTTTAACTTAAGAGTTGTTAATAATTACGGAGATGTAGATGTATCTGCGTTAGGTTCAAGTTTTGGTATTCCTGTTGAAGATGATTCGGCATCATACTTTAAGTTTGGTAATTACTTGCAATCTCAAGATACATCTACATTAGATGATTGTGGTGAATCAGGTAATTCAAACTCATTCAAAGAGTGTTTTGAAGACTTGGGCATTACGACGTCTAAAGTAACAATGACAAATGTTAGTTATACTCGAGTAACTAACTAGCTTTAGCGTTATTGATAACACCACGCAAATGCAAATTTACGTGGTGTTATACGCTGAAAGAATAGAGCGTTATGTCGAATCATTGTTATATAATTTTATCTTTCATTACCCGTGAGTAATGCATTTTATAGTTTGCCCTGTGCGTATTGAGCTACCTGTAAATAAGTGGATCATGAAATTACGATTATCAATGATGTGCCATAATTGATCGCTTTTTGCTGGGCATAATGTTTGTTGTATATAGTGTGTTAGCACCGACTCTTCAAGTGGTAAAGAGTTCGGCAAGTTAATATAAATTTTGATCTGGTTAAATTCAAAATCAGCATGGCTAAACTGCCAATTACCAGTCATGAGTTTCTTTGTATAGTGCTGTTGTACATTCTGTTGTTGCTGTATAGATAGTTGCGGGTATTGATCTGGATGAGAAAGTGTACTGATAGTTAAACCGACTATTAGTAACGCTACAGCGGCAATTGTGCACTTAAACAAAACTGTTACCTGTTTTTTAGGTTTTGGCTTAATTTGTTGCTGGCGATGATCGATAATTTTTACCCAATCTCGGTGTTTTAATGTACGCTGTGTCATCTTTATTCTCCTTGTTTTAATCGCTTAATTAAAGCAAGAGAATGTGGATGAAAAATGGATAACAATCTAAATTTAATCGTTATTTTTCCTGTAGTGAAGGGGTAATAAGAGCCTGACGCATAGCCCACCAAATTTGCCTTTATGTAATGATATAGACCCTTTCATTAAGTTAACTAAACTTAAACAGATAGATAAACCTAACCCACTACCATCAACGGATTTTGACCGTGTGCTATCAATCCGGTAGAGCCTTTCAAATAAGTGCTGTATCTGGGGTTGAGGCACACCTGGAGAGCTATCATCTATTTGAATAAATAGCTGAGTTGGGTTTAAACGCACCTTGAGGCGAACGAATCCAGGGCTGTCGGTATATAAACAGGCATTTTTGAACACGTTATAAATGATCTGATCAAGTTTTTGCTTATCAATATAAATACTTTGCTTATCGCTGACTGTATTATCTATAACGCAGGTTAAGTTTTTTGTTGTTACCATTGTTTGTAAATCGTCAGCGTATGGTTTAAATAAAGCGCCAACAAGGTGCACTTGATTATTTAAACTCATTGAGCAATTATCAACTTGTGATAGCTGATAAACATCACTAATTAAGTTATTAAGTTGACTTATTTTGTCGTTTATTTTTAGATAAGCGAGAGACTTATCTTCTTGTAAATCATGTTCGAGGGCCTCGATGTTTAACTTAAGTACACTCAGCGGTGTTCTTAATTCATGGGAAATATCGGCAAGCATTTTGTCTTTTAAATCCAAGCTAGCTTGATAAAGTTTAGCTTTATAATGCGCCCGTTTATGTTTTATGTAATAAAGACTAATGAGCAAGATACTTAGGATAAAAATAATCGAATAGCCCAATAACCACACTCGCTTTTCTAATCGCTGGCTTTTAAGCTCAGCCTTGGTGATTGCATTATTTTGCTCTGATGTAATTAGCTTTTGTCGCTGGACCAGCGCATCGACCTGCTTCATGTGGTTAGCGGTTGACTCACTTAAATAGTTTTTTTGAATAATATTATGGTAGGAGTCTACTTTTTTATAATGGAAAACAGCATCAGTTAGTTGTGCACTAAGCTCGAAAAATCGCGCGTTATAACGATGGAATTTCAAGGTTAGAATTTCATTATCAATATCCTCTAGTAGTAAAGTTATTTGCTCTAAGGTATGTTTACTTGAGGGGATGTCTTGTTGTAATAAATAAAGTTCTAATAACTGCATATATGCATAGGTTTTATAAATTGGAGAATCTGTTTTTAATGAAAAGTAGACACTCTGTTTAGCGTTATTGAGTGCCTTTTGAAAATGATTAGTGTGTTGGTATGCAATGGCTAATTGACGATAGGCCACTGAAAGTTGCTGAGTCGCATTTAGGGGGGTGAGGTACTCGATTGTCTCGTGTAATTGCTCAATAGCCAGTACGTATTTCTCTTGCCTAATTGTAATTTTTGCTAAGCTTAAGCTGGTTGACGCAATATTATATCTATCACCAGATTTTTTATCGCTTTCTAGCGCCCTTAAAAAAAAATGTGATGCTTGCTCTAAATTATTCAAGCGAAGGGACATGTCACCTAAATTATAATAAACACTTGCTTGCAACTCCCAATTAGTACTGTTTTGCAATAATTCTAATGCAGCTGTTTGCTCTTGCATAGCCAGAGCTAGATTGCTTTGTGTGTCGTATAACACGCCTAAGTTAGCATGGGCACGGGCTAATAATTCTTTGTCATTTAGCTGCAGTGCTAACTCTTTTGCTTTTGTGTAGTGAACATTTGCTTGATGAGTGTCTAATATACGCCGAAAGTTGATCCCCAGTTCACTATGTAATCTAAAAAGTTCTTTACTCGACAATGTGTGTGAGTTTAGTAATGGAGCAATCACTGTAATTGCTTGCGTATGCTGCGCGTTTTTTCGTAGCGCTGAAGCAAGTTCTAATAAAATGTTAAATGAAGTAGGGTATTGCTTAGCTAGGCTTTTTAACTGGGTAGTTGCAGTGACTAAATCACCTTGTTTGATTTTTTGTTTTATAGCACTCAAATCATAGTTTTCAGTGCATGTTGTATAACAAGACACAGTTAACAGAGCAGCTAATAATAGTCGGTGCATAGAATTATAAAAATTTAGAGAGCGTATTTTATAATTTTAGGGTGCAAATGTGGTTAAAATATGGAGGCTGTTAATGCCTGTTATTGTTTACAGCTCTAAATTTTTAGCAAGCGGCAACGCTAAAAGGCATTATATTTTTTGTACATAACCTGAGTTTAGACAATAGCAACCAATTTAGTGGGCTGCTTGTAGGCAATTAAGCCACTCATCAGGCTCAGCTAAAATGAACTCTAAATGATAGTTCTCTTTGGTGGTTATTTTAATTCCCGATGTTGTAATTGGGATCAAACCGCTGGCTTTACCAGAGCATTTCTCCACATGAGAAATATTATTAAGCTTGATCGCATAACAACCTAGACTAAGTTGCTTATTAAGTGCCTCAAAATGCAGTATATTATCTGTCAGGGTGAGACGCCCATCTGCTTTACCGACTCCCAGTTGTAATGTTGCATAACAGCGTTTTAATTGTGTAGCGTTCATTATTCACTCCATCGATTTTATTATTTTCTAGAGTTTATGCGGGTAACCGCTATGTGTCAATTATGTAAATTAAATGTTTTTATTTAACTTGCTTAACAATCGGTTATAAAAAGTTGTTAGCGCGATAGAGCATCTTTTGCTGCTTATTTACACGTATAAATGCAAAGACAACTAAGGCCAGTTGTGAAGCTAATGCACACAAGGTAATAATTAAATTCACCTTATTATCATGGTGTTGTGCAAGTCCTACTTCTATAAACCAGCCAATAGCAAGCATTAAAATAAGCGAGCTATGTAAGTAACGTTGTAGTGTGATTTTAAACTGAAGATGTTTCCACTGGCTAAATATTAGCAGTGCTAAACTCAATATGGGGATTAACATCAAGCAACTTAAAGTAATGATCAAAAGTGGTTGCCATGACATGAAGGCTGATGGTCCTCCCGTGATTAAAGCTTCATTGCAACCTGTCAGTAGTATCAAGCTGAACAATAGGCCTATTAATTTTGTTGCGTCTGTTTTTTTCATCATTATAAAGGTTTACTTAAGTTCGCTTTCAAGCCTTACAACTCACTGTAAGGCTTGCTAGTAATTTATAAAAGGGGCATGTTAAATGGTATTCTTGCTTTATAAGTAATAGTTTTAAGCATGCGCCATAATGAGTTCTTTGGCGTTAGCTTTGGCTGTCTTACTTATATTATCGCCGCCAAGTAAGCGAGCAATTTCATCTATACGCCCATGTTTATTTAGTGGCTGCATGTGCGTAAAGGTTTCACCATTTGCTATTTCCTTTGCGACAAAAAATTGCTGATGTCCGGAGCTTGCTACTTGTGGTAAGTGAGTCACACAAATTACCTGAGTCGATTTACCAAGTTGACGTAACAACTTACCTACAGCTGAAGCGGTTGGTCCTGAGATACCCACATCGACTTCATCAAAAATAAGCGTTGGAGTTGTCACTTTTTGGGCAATAATCACTTGGATCGCTAAACTTATACGTGACAGTTCACCACCTGAGGCAACTTTAGATAATGGCTGTAGCGGCTGGCCTGGGTTAGTTGAAACTAAAAAGGCAATACTATCGAAACCTAAGCTATTTGGTGCTCGGTCTTGATCTTGTTTTAGTGCAATCTCGAACAGGCCGTTTTCCATCGATAAATTTGCCATACTTGCACTGATCAATTCATTTAAAGTATGAGCGGCATTTTGGCGGCTTGCACTGAGCGCTGTTGCAGCAGTGTGATAGTCATCAAGTGCAGTTTTGATCTCATCATTGAGTTCATTCAATCTTGCAGAGTTAGTACTTATTGATTCAAGCTCTTGACTGATAGACAGATGAAACTCAACCAGTTGCTCAGGTTTTATGTGGTGCTTACGCGCAAGATCCATTGCACCACTTAAACGGGCTTCAACTTCAAGCAGTCGACTAGGGTCAAGCTCTGTTTGCTCAGCGTAATTACGAATTTCGCGACTTGCTTCTTCTACTTGTACAGCGGCTTCTGCCAATAATGCAGCAACGCCATTTAAGCTTTCATCAAAGCCTGCTAGCTCTGCGAATTGTTGCGCACTGTGCTGTAGCATTGAACAGGCATTTTGTTCGTCACTTTCATACAAGTGTTGCAACTCACGTTGACACGCTTCAAGGATCGTCTGACTGTGGCTTAATTTGTGATGCTCAGCTTCAATATCGCTAAACTCATCGGCTTGCAAGGCAAACTCATCAAGCTCAGCAACTTGGTATTCTAATAGTTGCTTTTGTGCCGCTTGTTGTTGTTGCATTTGCTCAAGGGCTGTAAATTCTTTTTGTAGATTTTGAAAATGGCGATATTTATTACGCACATTATCAACAAGGGGGTGATGCCCAGCATATGCGTCGAGTAATTGTAGCTGATGCTCGCTTTTTAACAGGTGTTGATGCGCATGTTGACCATGGATTGAGATCAGGTATTGGCCGAGCTCTTTTAGCTGAGCTGCGGTGACAGGGCTGCCATTAATATAGCTTTTACTACGACCGTTTTTACAGATCACGCGGCGTAATAAACACTCTTGCTCTGCATTACTTAATAGCTGTTGTTCTAAAAACTGCTGAGCGAGGGGCAGTGCAGCAATATCAAACTGCGCACAAATTTCTGCGCGCTCGGTGCCTGGTCGTACAGCTGAGGCTTCTGCGCGTTCACCTAAACACAGTGATAAGGCATCAATGGCGATTGATTTACCTGCACCCGTTTCACCCGTAATAGCAGTCATGCCACTTTGCCACTCGGTACTTAAATTGCTCACAATTGCAAAATTTTTAATTTCTAAACCAATTAACATACTGTTTATCCATCCAGTCAATTAACTGTTAATTTATACAGTGTTTAGGTTTTTTGCAAATTAAATTTTATATATTAATGAGTTTATTTAATGTTCATTTACTGAAGTGTCAAAATTGTTTTCAGGATCAACAGCCTTTTCATAATCATTAGGGTTGGCTGATAATTCGTTAGTACATAAAACTTTGATCATTGAGGGTAATACTTCATGGTAAAACGTTTTGTTGTACGCTAAGCCTGCAGTGGGTAGCTCACTGACAAAAAAATCTAAGCGCTCTGCAAGTGCATCACGTTCACCTGTAACATAAGTTTTTGCCAGTTCACTATTAATGGTACTAAGCAGCGACTCTACAATGCGCTCTAAATAAAGTAAATTTTCATCTGTATGAGGCTGTACAACAAAAAAATTACCAACAATGACTTGAATACGAGAAATGTATTTTGGGCGAATTATTTTTGCTTCGTAATATTCATTGAGTTTAAATTTTACATTCGCACTAACTTCGCTGACGCGGGTATTGAACAACTTTTTTTTTGCTGCGAGTGCTTTTTGACGGTTATTTTCAATCACTAAATAGCTACCAAGTAAGGTGATCAATAATAACAAAGCCAAGAAAACAACATAAGTCATGATGTGTTAATTTCCCTGAAAAGGTAACAAATAATTTTTAAACTATTTTGCTCTAAAGTATGGATAAGCGCAATAAAATTAATACAAACGGCTGCCCCAATTTAGCTTGGTTCTTAATACATGATAATACGAATAGTTTTTAGGGTGGATCAGGCGCAGTTTTTTGTCAGCCTTTTTTATTAGCACTTCATCACCAGGTAATACAGCAAGCACCACATGACTATCGCAACTTACTTGTAAACTATCGGTGTTTTCTAGGCTGAGTTTCAAACGTACTTCGTTATCTGCATCAACGACCAAAGGACGACTTGAAAGTGTATGGGGGAACATGGGGACTAATGATATTGCATTTAATTCCGGTGTTAAAATTGGCCCGCCCCCAGAGAGCGAGTAGGCGGTAGAGCCCGTGGGTGTTGATACTATTAAACCATCAGAGCGCTGCGAAAATACAAAGTCGTTATTAATAAATGCTTCAAACTCTATCATGTGAGCAACTTTATCAGCATGTAGGACGGCTTCGTTTACTGCTGAGTTAGCGCTCTTTAATTCGGCATGGCGGTATACTTCAACTTCAAGTAAAAAGCGTTTTTCTTCAATATATTGCCCACTCAATACTTGCTCTAGGCTGGCTTCAAAACCTTCAGGGTCTAAATCTGTTAAAAAACCTAAATTACCACGGTTCACACCAATTACGGCAACATCAAAACGGGCTAATACACGAGCTGCACCGAGCATATTACCATCCCCGCCGACAACAATGGCCAGATCAGCACGTTCCCCAAGCTCGATCAGCTTGACTAGTTTCTCTTTGGGGACATCAGCTAATTGGTGGCCGGTACGTTGCTCTAGCAAAACGTTAAAACCTAACGCATTTAAAAACGTGTATAAGCGTTGTAAAGTTGTTGCTGCGCCATTGTGATTTGGTTTGCCAATTAAACCTATGGTTTTAAACGGTGATTCCATGATAAATGCATCAATAGTATTAATATCAATAGAGTAACCTATAAATGGTTAGTTTGAAAATACTGATTGATAGCCTTGAAATAAACTCACTGCGCCCCGATATCTCATGTATGCAGCAAGATGTAGATACTATGAATTTAAATCCTCGAGATCAGCAAATATTTTCCGCCGTCATGAGCCTGTATTGTAATGGTGAAGGGCAACCCGTGGCGTCAAGCCGTATTGCTCAACAAAAAGGCATGGCTGTGTGCTCAGCAACGGTCAGAAATGCAATGTCACGCCTTGAAAAAATAGGTTTGTTATACTCGCCGCACACCTCAGCTGGGCGTGTGCCGACCAACGCAGGTTTTGATTATTGGTTAAGTGAGTTTTTTCCACTTGCAGAAATTGCGCAATATTGGCAACCAGCGCAGGCACAATTAGTTGAGCTTGCCCATGGTTTGAGCCAGCGCTATCAAGTGTGCTGTTGTGTTGGTTTGCCACAAGTAAGCTCGCAGCATGTTTTTCGTGTTGAAGTGTTAGATTTTGACAGCAATGATTGGCTTATTTTATTGCTTGATAGAGCAGGGCAAAGCCATAATATCTGCATTCACAAACCGGATGAAGCATCTGATACTTTACGCTATCAATTTGCAACTTGGCTTAATACGGTATTTAGTCAACAAACTTTGATGGAAGGCTTGTACCGTATGCAAGCGATGGCCAATACTGCCCCCCGTAATTGCCATGACTCTCTCCATCAATGGACACGAGAGTTGAGCCAAAAGCTAGGTTCAGATAACAGTATTGTTGTTGGCGAAAATTATTTATATCGACAAATTGATTGTGAGCAAAGCTTAAATATAGGGGTTTCATTTTTAAACTTTGTCGAAGATAAGTTGGCATTTAAAAATGGTGTGTCAGTTTTAAATACTGCGCAATTGCCATTTACGGATTGTGATGAACTGATGGTGATAAGCGTACCGTATTTTCAAAATCAGGAATATCAAAGTCGTTTTTGTGTAATTTGTCCGAAATCGGCGCAAATTGAAGCAATCATTCAAGAATTTAAATTAATCGAGTCATCTGGCTCTTGAATCTTTTGATTCAATCCCCATAATTACCGCAATTGTAAAGAATTGGAGCACTTAAATTATGTCTGAGCAGACAAAATCACCAGAGCAAGAAGTCGAATTAAACGAAGAGTTAGAGCAAATGCAAGCCGAAGTAGAAGCCGCTGTAGAAGCTGCCGATGCTCATGAAGGTGACGAAATTAGCCCTGAAGCTGAAATTGCTATGCTTTATGCAGAGCTTGAAGACGCTAAAAAAACGATTGATAGTCAAAAAGACAGTGTCGTTCGCGCAGCAGCAGATGTAGAAAATATGCGCCGCCGTGCAGCACAGGATGTTGAAAAAGCACACAAGTTTGCACTGGAAAAATTTGCAAACGAATTACTGCCTGTTATCGATAACTTAGAACGCGCTATTGAGTTCTCAGACAAAGAAAACGAAACCTTAAAGCCATTGCTTGAAGGGATTGATATGACCGTGAAAAGTTTCAATGATGCAGTTGCAAAATTTGGTGTTGAAATTGTTAATCCACAAGGTGAGCAGTTTAATCCTGAATTTCACCAAGCCATGTCTATTCAACCAAGTAACGATGTAACACCTAATACCGTATTAGCTGTAATGCAAAAAGGCTACACCCTAAATGGCCGTTTACTACGTCCTGCCATGGTGATGGTCTCTAAAGCCGCTGAATAGTCGGCTGCTTAGTTAAAGCTTAAGCAAAAAATGCCCGTTAACAACGGGCATTTTTTTTGTTTCTGGCGCGGTGCCAAAGCTGAGCAATTAGTGTAAGTACTAAGGCACTGAACATTAAACTTGAGAACGGAACTGCACTTTGTGCATGCATTAACGCTAATATAGGTCCTACTAATGCGCCGCTACCAAAACGTAAAGTACCAATAACTGCTGTAGCAGTTCCTGAACGTTCTGCAAATTGCATTAAGATCAGTGCATCGGCATTACTTGCCGTTACCCCTAAGCTCATCATTAGTGGCGCAATTGCAGCAACAATAAAAAACAGAGATAGGTGTAATAGACTAAATGTGAGTAACGCAGCACCAGCTACAAAGCCAACGGCTAAACCATAATAGAGCATTTTCCGAGAACCGACCCTTGGCACTAGTCGGGTATTTAAAAAGTTACCGAACATTAGCGCTAATACGTTAAATGCGAATAAAATCCCAAATAACTGCTCTGACACTTTAAAGTAATCAAGGTATACAAATGGTACTGCGGTTAAAAAGCAGAAAAAACCAAATGAAACAAACATCGAACTGGCAATATCTGCACGGGTATCTTTATTTTTAAACACCGTTTTATAACTATCAAAAAATAGCGCAAAGCCTTTTAGTGGGCTTTTAAAAATGGGAATATCGATCAGGTAAACTTGCACAAGTGCTAGGATCATAAAGCTGTAACTAGCCAGTACTAAAAAGATAGTTTGCCAATGTGATAACCCCATGATCATAGAGCCCACGGTGGGCGCGACTAAAGGCGCAACCATCATGATCATTGATACATAAGACATACCTTTAGCGGTATCTTGTTTGTAAATATGGCGAATTATTCCCGGCACCACAACAGTTGCAGCGGCACCAGTGAACGCTTGAACAGCCCTAAGCGCCCAAAATAGATGAATATCATTACAAAAAGCCAATGCGACAGAGCTTAAACCAAATAATGCCAAGCCAGCTTTGGTGAGTACACGACGACCAATTTGGTCGGCAATTGGACCAAAAAATAGCATGCCTAAAGCATAACCTGCTAAATACAAACTTAACGAAATTTGTACGTTGGGCATAGTGGTATTGAGATCATTAGCAATAACTAACATTGCAGGTAAGTACATATCAATTGCCAAAGGCGTAATTGCTACAATGCTGGCAAGTAATGGTAACAGAATGCGTTTATTCAAAGAGACCGAGTCTGGCATGATTCACCCATTAAATAAAAAGAGACTTATATTGTAACAGCGCTAAAGACCCTTGGGTACTTAGTTTGCACGCTAACTATCATCTTTAACATATAAATAACATGACTTCTGCGTTTAGCTGTTATTGCAATATGTTCAATCGCACAGTGGTTTGCTATTCTAGGAGTAATTAAATGTTAGTTGAGGGAATCCAATGAAAAAATTAGTTTTGGCTGTGCTTGCCACTGCAGTATTAGTGGGGTGTAAAACATCACCTACAGGGCGTACGCAAATTGCACTTTATTCTGATCAAGAAATGAGTCAAATGGGCCAGCAAAGTTTTGCTGACATGAAAAAGAATCAAAAAATTAATAATGATCCCGCAGTTAATGCTTATGTAAAATGTATTGCTGATGATGTAATTGCAGTATTGCCACAACAATATGCAAGCCAAGCTTGGGAAGTCGTTGTGTTTGAAGAAGATTCTGCGAATGCATTTGCACTGCCTGGTGGTTATATTGGTGTGCATACAGGGTTATTAAAAGTCGCTGAAAACCAAGATCAACTCGCCACTGTTATTGGTCATGAAGTAGGCCATGTTATCGCTGAGCATTCTAATGAGCGTGTTTCACAAAGTTCACTGTTACAAACAGGTATGCAAGCGGGCAGTGTGGCGCTTGAAATGGGCAATGTGCAATACCGTAATGAAATTATGCAAGGACTGGGTTTAGGCGCTCAGTACGGTGTAATTTTACCATTTAGCCGTTCGCATGAATCTGAGGCTGATGAAGTCGGTTTAGATCTAATGGCAAAAGCGGGATTTAATCCAAAAGAGTCGGTCACTCTTTGGCAAAATATGAGCAAAGCGGGCAGTAGTGGTACGCCTGAGTTTATGTCTACTCATCCTGCACCTGGTAATCGAATTAAAGAGTTACAAGCAAAACTACCAGAAGCATTGAATGAGCAGCAAGCTGCAAAAGCTGCAGGTAAAAACCCGCAGTGTAGGCTATAAATTTATTTTTAATGATATAAAAAAAGCCTGTGAGCAAAACTCACAGGCTTTTTGTTATTCGAAACGCTAGTTTTATGCGTTTTCAACAGCAGTACGTGGATCAACGTATGGCATGTTGAATGCTTCAGCTACTTCTTTATAAGTAACTTGACCTTTGATCACGTTAAGACCTTTAAGGAAGTTAGCGTCATCAAGTAATGCCTTCTTGTAACCTTTGTTCGCAAGGTTAATGATGAAAGGCAGTGTTGCATTGTTAAGTGCAAACGTAGATGTGCGTGGCACTGCACCAGGCATGTTAGCTACACAGTAGTGCACAACGTCATCAACGATGAAAGTCGGATCTGCGTGCGTGGTTGCTTTAGAAGTTGCGATACAACCACCTTGGTCAATTGCAACGTCAACAATTGCAGAGCCAGGCTTCATTGCTTTAATGTGTTCAGCAGTAACAAGCTTAGGCGCTGCAGCACCAGGAATAAGTACACCACCGATAACTAAATCAGCTTCAAGTACGTGTTTTTCAAGCGCATCTGCAGTAGAGTAAATTGCTTTTACTTTATTACCAAACTGTGCGTCAAGTGCGCGTAATACGTCGATGTTACGATCAAGCACAACGACATCAGCACCTAGGCCAACAGCCATTTGCGCAGCACTACGACCAACCATGCCGCCACCGATCACTACAACTTTAGCAGGCTCTACACCAGGTACGCCGCCAAGTAACATGCCACGGCCGTGGTTAGACTTTTCAAGGGCTTGTGCGCCTGCTTGAATAGACATACGACCAGCAACTTCACTCATTGGTGCAAGTAGTGGTAAACCACCGCGTGAATCAGTCACCGTTTCGTAAGCAATACATACTGCGCCACTTTTCACTAGATCTTCAGTTTGTGGAAGATCAGGTGCAAGGTGTAAATAAGTGAAAAGAATTTGGTCTTCACGAAGCATTGCACGTTCAACAGCTTGTGGTTCTTTTACTTTTACGATCATTTCAGCTTTAGCGAATACATCAGCAGCAGTTGCTAACACTTCTGCACCTGCTTGAATGTAGTCTTCGTTAGTAAAGCCGATACCCATACCTGCATCAGTTTCAACAAATACTTGATGGCCGTGGTTCACTAATTCACGAACACTCGCAGGAACCATACCTACACGGTACTCATGGTTTTTTATTTCTTTAGGTACACCAATAATCATAATTTCGCCTTGTTAGAACGGGATAAAATTTTTCACTATTATATTCATGACAAGCCAGTGTGTCTCACCTTTTTTAATTGGTATGCTAGTGATATAATCTGCAAATGTGATTTAAATAGTATAAAAAACTAGTTGCGCCTATGCATGAGTTATTAGACCGTATTGACCGTAAGATTTTGATGGAATTACAACACGATGGCCGAGTTTCAAATGTCGAACTGGCCCGACGAGTAGGATTAAGTGCGACCCCTTGTTTAGAGCGTGTGAAAAAGCTTGAACGAGAGGGCTACATTGTAGGTTATAAAGCCGTGGTTGACCCAGCTAAGCTTGGCCAAGGTCTCTCTGTGTATGTTGAAGTCACTATAACTAAAACATCACCAGACGTATTTGATGAATTTAGCGCCGCAGTTAAAAAGCACGATGAAATTATTGAATGCCATTTAGTGTCGGGTAATTTTGACTTTTTATTGAAAACGCGGGTAAATGATATGTCTGAGTATCGTGGTGTACTAGGCGACATTTTATTAAAGCTGCCAAATGTGAGCGAAAGCCGTACATATGTAGTAATGGAAGAAGTAAAAGGAGAGCAAGGGGTGATTATTCGCCCTTACATCGGCTGAACTATGCGCCATTTTTTAGTAACGACTTAATACCAATCGACTTAAATATTTAACCATTCTAGCGGGCTAAATAAAGCGCTAACTGCGTTATAAATTTTCATGTAGAACAACTACATGTCAAAATTTATGCCTTGTTATCACTCCATTTATCTGTCGCTATAAA
>NZ_PNDT01000133.1:0-10241 GCF_005886375.1 Pseudoalteromonas sp. S1727 | reverse complement strand
CAACTGAACTACCACTCCGCATTTTCGTTTTCTGCTTAGGTCTCCCTTTGCAGCGGCGTGAATAATACGAATCAGCCCCTACTTCGTCAAGGGCTTTTTTGTTTTTTTACAGGTTTTTTAGTCATCTGACATCGAAAGGTTTAAAATTTCACCTGATTTGTCACTTTTTGAGCCATTTTTGCCAACTTCATTTTTTTCGCCTGCATCTGGCTCTTTATCAGTTGCTGTTTTTTTCTGCAAAAATGGTAGCTTAATTTTTGGTATGAGTGACTTTTTCTGAACAAAGACACGAATAGCTAACCACCCAATTAACAAAATCAGAAGATTTCCACCCACAATTAAGCTTATCAAAGTTATTGTTGCCATTGCTTCAGCTTCTTTTGCCGCTTTTTGTATTGCTTGTTGCTCAGCCTCGCTGATAATGGGTGCTGCTAATTCAGGCACCACTTCAATTGGTCGCTCAATTTCAAACTTATAGGTGGGGAGTGTTGCCA
The DNA here is from genome assembly GCF_005886375.1 of Pseudoalteromonas sp. S1727. Classification (NCBI taxonomy): domain Bacteria; kingdom Pseudomonadati; phylum Pseudomonadota; class Gammaproteobacteria; order Alteromonadales; family Pseudoalteromonadaceae; genus Pseudoalteromonas; species Pseudoalteromonas sp. S1727. The sequence continues at coordinate 9,747 of NZ_PNDT01000133.1, read as the reverse complement.
TAAATTCACGGCCATTAATATTAGTGCCAAAAACAGACAACTCAACACTGTATCTTCCCCAATCATAATTTTTAATTGCTAATTCACGAGTTAAGCTGGTATTAGCTTCAAGGGTAAACATTTGTTCTTCATTATTGGGGTAATAGATTTTACCTTGGATCAAAACCGTCTCTGGTTGCACTATTTGCTTATCAAGGGTAATCGTTAATTGATGCTCTTCGATGTCATCCTCAGCAAGTGCAATGCTATAGCTAAAAGGAGGCTCTTTAACTTCTAAAATATCTTGTACGACAGTGCGCTTTAATAATGGGGTTTCAATATAAAGCTCGGGCTGCCACTGCCCTGCGGGGAAAACTAATTTAAATTCGCCAGTAAAAATACCGTCTTTGGGGCGTTCATCAAAACCACGCCCATCATCTTTGAATTCTGCAACATTGTGAGTACCCGCACCAAAATTAGCAAAATCACTGTTATTAGTACTTATAAAATCAACATGTAAGCTCACTACATCACGAAACAGGCCGGTGTTTATTGGTTGCCCATCATTTAATATTTGTCCCGTAATTTTAACTGTCTCACCACGAAACAGTAACGAAGGCAACGGCTCCACTTGCAGCTCTACTTCGCCTAACACCACAATTCTACTCTTCGGTAAAATACTACCTACTACTTGCCATGGTCCCGGCATTGGCTTCTTAATGGTGATCAAGTCATAGCTGATTTCATCAAACCACTGTAAATTGTCATCTTTTCTTGCTGACGTAGCATAGTATTTACTGCCGTCAGGTTTAACTAAAACGACCGCTGGTGCCCCTGGTTTGCGAAAAAACAGCAAGGTGATTTCATCAACCTTATAGTCGATACGAAAACGATTTTCCAATAATGGAATTTCATTTTGCTGCCCATCACGCTGCAATAAGGTTATTTTATCTTCGCTTGTTGCACGACTGGTGCTTGGTAACATCATTACCAAGCACACAGCTAACAGTATGCTTTTCATGTTTTGCCTTATTCGGCACGCCATAAACATTGGCTACCGACTAGATTTAATCGTTCTTCATGAGCCAGTTGCTCATCACTACTGGCATGTAATACAACCAATGGTGGACGGTTTGGATTTAAACGACGCAACTCTTTTTGCTGTTGCTCGCTGCCTTGACTTTTATGTTGATTAAGATTGAGCTTTACTTGCCCACCCGTCATGGCTAAATAAACGTCGGCTAAGATCTCAGAATCCAGTAACGCGCCGTGTAAGGTACGTTTAGTGTTATCTACATCATAACGACGACATAACGCATCAAGGTTGTTCTTTTGACCTGGATGCAAGTCACGCGCCATAGTGAGAGTGTCGAGAACTTGGCAGTAATCATGCGTTTTTTGGTAGCCTTGATTAAGTAACGCAAATTCATTATCTATATGCCCAACATCAAACGGCGCATTATGAATGACGAGCTCCGCCCCTTTAATATAGTCGAGAAACTCTTGAGCAATCTGATGAAATAACGGTTTATCACGTAAAAACTCGTTAGTGATACCGTGAACATCAATAGCTTCTTCTTCACTTTTACGTTGCGGATTAATATAAACGTGAAAGTTATTGCCAGTTAAACGGCGATTAACTAATTCCACGCAGCCGATTTCAATAATACGATGCCCTTGTTTAGGGTCGATGCCGGTGGTTTCTGTATCTAAAACTATTTGTCTACGTGCCATATCGAATTTAACCTGACTCTGGTATCTTTCTATAATTACTTTATTGTACATAAGATCAAGGGAAAACAGTGCAAAAAACCGTAGAGATTTACACCGATGGTTCATGTTTAGGTAACCCAGGACCCGGCGGTTATGGTATTTTTATGCTTTATAATGGCCACGAAAAAAAATTAAGCCAAGGTTACACCCTCACCACCAATAACCGCATGGAAATGCTCGCAGCTATTGTTGCACTTGAAAGTTTAAACCGTCCTTGTGAGATAAACCTCACCACTGACAGCCAATATGTAAAGCAAGGCATTGAATCTTGGCTTACAAACTGGAAAAAGCGCGGCTGGAAAACAGCAGCCAAAAAACCAGTTAAAAATGTCGATTTATGGAAACGCCTTGACGAAGCTTGCGCCCGTCATACCATCACATGGAAATGGGTAAAAGGTCACAGTGGCAATAAATACAACGAAATTGTTGATGATTTAGCCCGTGATGCAGCCGGCAGTAAAAACTTACTTGTCGATGAAGGCTATAAACCTGAGTAATCAACTTATTTAGTTCAGCACAAACTATTTTACAATTAAGTTATATGATATAAGATTTAGCTATATCATATAATGGAGTTGTTTAATGTCTATTCTAGTCGAGTCTTTTTTTCATCAACAAAGTGCGACTTTTACTTATTTAGTTTCTTGCCGTCTTACGAAGACAGCGATGTTAATTGATAGCGTTGCAGACTTTAACGTTGCCAGCGGCGTATTAAGCTTTAAAACCGCCAATGACATTATTCATCACATAGCTGAAAACGAGCTAATACTTGAGTGGATTTTAGAAAGCCACGCTCATGCCGATCACATCACTGCAGCAAGTTATATCAAACAGCAGTTAGGCTCTAGCCATCCATGTAAACTTGCAACAGGTAGTAAAATAACACAAGTACAACAACACTTTAGCCGCTTATATGATATTGACATGCCGTGTGATGGCAGCCAGTTTGAACGACTTTTTAACGATAACGAGCACTTTATGCTTGGTGAGCTGAGAGTTACAGTGATCGCAACACCTGGACATACCCCTGATAGCGTATGCTATTTAGTAGAAGGTAATTTATTTGTAGGTGATACCTTCTTTATGCCCGATAGCGGCACTGCTCGTTGTGATTTTCCGGGCGGCAGCGCCAAACAATTATATGACTCATTACAACGGATATTAGCATTACCAGATCAAACTACTTTGTGGATGTGCCATGACTATCAACCCAATGGTCGCCAGTTAGCTAATAGAACTACGGTTGCACAGCAGCGCAAAAATAATATTCATCTACAAAGTACTGAGCAAGATTATATATCTACTCGTCAAACACGTGATGCCTCTCTTAATGTCCCTGCTTTACTTCATCCAGCAATACAAATGAATATTCGCGCAGGGCAATTACCGCAAGTACAGCACAATGCGCAACGTTATTTAACTATCCCGCTCACGGTGCTGCTTTGAAGTTTGCCGTAACCCAGCACCTTTGACTGGCGCAAATTGAGGCCGAGCATGCCATTTGGGTTTGATTGGTGTTAAAGGGGCGACTCGCTTGCGTGCAACTAGCATATACACACTGCCCATCGGTTTTAAATATTGTTTAGTGAAGCGTCGCCATGGCGCAAATCGTGACAAACGATTTCCCCGTGCAAGGGATGAATAAATAAAACGCTCATCACTAACAATTTCAAAACCCAATAAATTAAGCCAATCTTTCACCCGTGCAGGGGTAAAAAAGCGCCCTGTCCAAGGTAACTTTTGGCCACTAAAAGGCAGTAATTGCGCCAAGCCGCACAAGCTAAATGGATTAAAACCGGTGATCACCATATAACCACCAGGGATCAAAGTGCGATGCGCTTCACGTAATATATGATGTGGATCAGAGTGATATTCTAAGCAATGACTTAAAATACATGCATCAACACTGTGCTCGTAAAAAGGGAGTTCATCAATATCTGCAATCACACCAGTAAATGGCCCTGATTCTGCGACACACACTTGATGTTTTATGGTGCTTTTACTGGTATTGAGTTCACCACTGAGATTTCCTAGTTTTAGCATGTGATAACCAAACATACGTGGTAACCACTTATCTATTTTACGTTCTATATCACTACGTAAATAGTCACCATGAGGAAACTCTTGCCACGACAGTGGTTTGGGTCCTTCTTGAAAACTAAGGGCTGGTTTCATACGCTGAGCTCGTTATACTATCTAATATCGTCACTTTATAGAGCAAAGTCACATGGTGCAAGTCAAAGCAATTAAAGCCTTTTCAGATAATTATATTTGGTGTATCAGCAAGCCAGACAGCTCTGCTGCTTGGGTGGTTGATCCAGGCCAAGCAGAGCCCGTACTAAAATATTTAGCTCAGGCAGGCTTAACGCTTGAGGGAATTTTAATTACTCACCATCATTACGACCATACTGATGGCGTGAATAGTTTACGAGAGGAATTTGCCGACATTGAAGTCTACGGGCCTGTTAATAGTCCATTTAAAGGGATCACCAAAACACTCACTGAAGGTGATGTGATCACTGTCCTTGATACTGAGTTTACAGTTATCACCACCCCAGGGCATACCTTGGATCATATTTGCTATATCAATCCTGCGCTTGCTTTTACTGGTGATACATTATTTAGTGGAGGCTGTGGGCGCTTATTTGAGGGCACCGCAGAGCAAATGCAGTGCTCTTTTGATAAATTAAAAAGACTACCACTGGCGTGCGAAATTTATTGTACCCATGAATACACGCAAGCAAATTTGGCCTTTGCATTGGCCGTTGAACCTAACAACCGCGATTTAATTGCGTATGCGCAGTGGGTCGATGAGCAACGCAAAAATAATAAAATCACTTTGCCAAGCACGCTCGCGTTAGAATTAAAAATCAACCCTTTTATGCGCAGTGATATAGCAGGGATCGTGCAACACTTACCCGACCAATATAATTCATTTACAAAAAACACATTACAAAATAATGAACCTTGGCAAAACTTTGCAGGTCTTAGGGCTTGGAAAGATCATTTTTAGTGTAATAAACCTGAACGTTAGACAAACCGTAGGTAAAAAATTATTAACTAACGTTCAAGTTAATAAGTCTAAATATATTATTTAGTTAACTAATAAATTACAGCATTATTGCATATTTAAAACGGTCATAAAGTGGTAATACGTACTCATTACGGGTAGTATTCGCCGAGTTTTTTACCTGATGTATTGGTATTTATGAATAAATCTCCTCTCGTTTTAACCTTGGCATTGGTGCTAAGTGGTTGTCAAACATTGACATCAACACAATCCGACGACGCAATAGCCAATCAAGCCCGCCAATCGCAGCTTGAAGGTGCAAGCCCTAGCGAAATCAGTGAAGCACTGATGATCAATGCGCAATACTTGCAAGTGAATGAAGTAGATGAAGCACCACCAGTTTTTGATGATGTATGGGAGCGCATTCGTTACCAATTATCAATTGATGTGCCACAAAATCGCCCTGTGGTTGCTGAGCGTAATTATTATGCAAAGCACCAAGCTTACTTAGATCGCATTTCAAAACGTGCTGAGCCTTACCTACATTTTATTGTAGAAGAGGTTGAAAAGCGTAATATGCCGATTGAGATTGCACTACTTCCGATTGTAGAAAGTGCCTTTGATCCATTTGGCTATTCAAATCGCAGTGCATCGGGTATTTGGCAATTTATGCCGCAAACTGGTGAGCGTTTTGATTTAAAGCAAAACTGGTGGTACGACGGTCGTCGCGACATTGTGCAATCAACCCGTGCCGCATTAGATTACTTATCTTATTTACATAAAACCTTAGATGGTGATTGGCTTAACGCGATTGCTGCTTATAACTCAGGTGAAGGTCGTTTATTACGAGCGATAAAAAAGAATCGCAAAAAACATTTACCAACCGATTTTTGGTCGCTTGATTTGCCAAGCGAAACCACCGCCTATGTACCTAGATTACTCGCTCTGTCCGATCTATTGAATCGCGCCGATGAATTTGGCTTAACATGGAACCCAATTATCAATGCACAAGTTGTCGAAGCCGTTGATATTGGTTCACAAATTGATCTGGCATTAGCAGCTCAAATGGCAGATATCAGCTTGACTGAACTTTACCGTTTAAACCCAGGCTTTAATCGCTGGGCAACCGATCCAAATGGGCCACATTTTTTATTATTACCGGTAGATAAAGTTGAGCAATTTCAAAGTACGCTTGCAAAAACAGCGCTTAAAGATCGCCTTCGTTGGCAACAATATATTGTTGCCAACGGCGATAGCTTATCGGTAATAGCGAAAAAGTTTGCCACCAGTACCAGTGCAATTAAATCTCTCAACAAACTAAAGTCAAATACCATACGTGTTGGCCAACAATTGTTAGTACCATTGAGTGATGGTGCAATTAATAGCGAACACTTACCTGAGCAAGTCCGTCTAGCGGCGAACAAAAACAGCCAAAAAAAGCTCTCTCACACGGTGAAAAGCGGTGATACCTTATGGGATATTAGCCGAGAGTATGACGTGACCATTAATGAACTGGCAAAATGGAACAAACTTAAAAAGAACAGTGTATTACGCTTAGGACAAAAGTTAACGGTTTATAAAACAGCAAGCAATCCACAAACCGCTTTGATCAGCAGCAACCGTACAATCACTTATAAAGTACGTCGTGGTGACTCGCTCGCACGCATTGCCGATAAATTTAACTTAAGCGTTAACGATATTATTAAGTGGAATAACCTCGCAGGTCAAAAGTACTTACAGCCTGGGCAAAAGTTAAAACTTAAAGTCGATGTAAAAAGCACCTAAGTACAAATAATACAAGCAATAAAAAAGAGCGTATACGCTCTTTTTTATTGTCCTTATTCTGGAATTTTAGTAAGCCACTGCTTTAACCATGGTTCTGTCACAGGCCAAGGCTCAAAGTCTTCACATGCATCAATCTCTAAACGATGGCCCACAGGCTTTGCCTGTAAATCCCGAAATAACTCGTCAAAACTGCGCCCTGCACCACAAAAGGTATCGCCATAACTACGATCACCCATAGCTATAATCCCGTAAGGCTTACCTGTCAACATAGGAAATTGACTATTAAGCTGGGCATATAACGGTGCTAAATTATCAGGAATATCGCCCTGCCCCGTTGTAGAGGTGATCACTAAAATATGACTGGCCGACTTTATATCGTCAAGAGTTGGCGAGCTTATCAGCTTAGCTTGATGCTCAGAGTGCTCAATCGTGTCAATAACCTCGTCACTTAAACGCTCAGCACCGCCATAGACACTGCCTACAAATATACTAATAGTTGCCATTAATAATCCTTTTCTGTATTTGGCCAGCCAAGTTGTTGGCAAATAGCGAGCATTGCTTCACCTAGTGGCGCTTTAATATTGATCGATTGCTGCGTATAAGGGTGCACAAAATTAAGTTCAGTTGCAAATAACATTAATCGGCGCAGTGCAAAGTGCTCTCTAAAAAACTGGTTATGTTGATTATCACCATGATTTACATCACCAATTATAGGCAGTGATAAATGTTTTAAGTGCCTACGAATTTGATGTTTACGCCCTGTTTTAGGAAAACACTCCACCAACGAATATCGCACTGTTGGGTACTTTCCAATTGGGATAGCTAAGGTAGCTTGATGCAAACAGTTAAACTGAGTTTGTGCCTCTTGTGCAGCTTTATTTTGATCAGCAAACTTATCTGCAATTTTATCCAGCTCTTCTTTAAGTGGCTTATCTAAAAATACCGACTCAGGTGCAAAACCACGTACAAGTGCCAAATAACGTTTAGAAATTTGGTTATCGATAAATAACTGATTAATATCCCGCGCAGCTTCTGAACTTAGTGCAAACAGTAATACACCTGAGGTAGGTCTATCTAAACGGTGCACAGGAAACACATGCTGACCTATTTGATCACGCAACATTTGCATCGCAAATTGTGTTTCGTGCTTATCTAAAAATGAGCGGTGTACAAGTAAACCGGAAGGCTTATTAATCGCTATATAGTTTTCATCGCGATACAAAATATCAAGCTCACCAAACTCAATTGGTTCAGGGCGTTCATTCATCTGATTGTCCAAATACACTGTCTAATTCTTGCAATAGTTTTATCACGTGTGCTCCACCCTCTTTATTTGCAAACATTAGTTCAGCCATTGGCGCAATTGCAAAATTACTTGGTAGAGGTAGCTTATGCGTAACCAGTGCATCCATTTTCTCAATAAATACGAATTGCAGCCATTGCTCAAACGCCATTGTGTCGTGACAAAACGGCATTGTTGAGTTTAATGCTTGTGCATCTATAGGCTGTTCTTGCCAGAGCTGATGTTGTCGTAATAAGACTTCAAGTTGCGTTAGATACGCTTGTAACTGTTGGTACATAACCACCTGCTGTTATAAATATTGACTAATTATACCCTGTTCCCTCATTGCCTGCTATGGCGTATAATTTACCGAATTTTGCAGTAAAAACCAGTGGATCACTATGACCGAGCAAATCGCAACTTTAGGGCAACTACTTGATAACGCAGGCACCACATGGCGCGCGTTTGATATTGGCAGACACATAACTAAGCTAGATAAAAAGCAGTTCTTAGCGATAGAGCAAGCCCAAATACCTTATCCTTTTCCACTGGCAGGCCATGCATGGTTAGCAATTCAATTTTGGGATAGCAAAGCCAGTAGTGAGCCATTTGTTTGGTTCTTAAAATTTCCGGTTGATGAGCAAAGTAAGTTAGTTTGCGCAAGCCGTGACCATTTTGCCAATATGGTCATTGAAGCCATTGGTAATGATTTAACCGGCAGCCAAGCTGATGGTAAGCTTGATAATAACCCTTACGTATTTACACCTAATGCCAATAAATTAGCCGCTTTTAATGCACAATTAAAAGTGCTGTTAAAACAACCAGCTTCACAATATTACGAATACAGCCAATTATATTTTAGTGGCAAACTCGGATTTGATAACTGGCAAAGTGTTGCAGTACAAGGCATTGCTGATTTTGCCGTGCGCTTAGATGATGATAAAAACCTAGCTGCGTTACAAAATGCTTGGCCGCAACTACCAGCAGAGGTACTACAACCATTAAGCGCCATGCTTGAACATGTTGAAATCCCCCCCGTGTTAAGCGAGCTACTATTAAGTTACGCGAAACAAGCCATTGCGCAAAAAGATACATTAGCGCTGTGCTGTGCCTTACGAGCAATGTCCAAAGCGCAAGCGCAACCATTGACCGCTCAACTCGTAGATGCACTTTTGCAATCAGACCTAGCCACCGATGCAGATGTGCTGCAAACAATCGCAGGCCGATGTTTTAACTTACTCTGCGATCCTGAGCGGTTACATATTTTTATGGATAACTGCGCCCACCAGCAACAAATTGCAGAACTTTTCCCAAGTATTTTCGCAGATTTAGTTGCAATACCCAGTATTCGCCCGCACTTACTAGGTTTACTACGTAAAGAAAATCGCAGCGAAACCCTCGCCCGCGCAATTGGAAGGTTATTCTCGTAAATGGCAAGTTTGTGGACATTCATTATCATTGGTGCGGTTATTTATCTATTTTGGCTTAATCGTAAAGTAGCTGAAGCCGCGAACGCTCACGCCAAACGACAAAGTGAGCAGCTGCAAGTACAGTTAATGAGTGTTGCCTGTATTAAACGCCGCTTTGGCTTGTTAAAAAACGGCAAACCAGGAATTAAGAGCGAGTTTATTTTTGAATTTTCCAGTGATGGTGAAAGTGTCTACCAAGGCGTACTCTTGATGGAAAATGAAATGCTAAAAAGCGTAGTTGTGCCGCCGCATAAGATCTAGTTAGAAAATTAGAAAGTTAGAAAGTTAGAAATAGCTTTGCGAGAGGCTGTTATACCAATCGTGTTAAGTTACTGACCATTTATAGCGACAGATAAATGACGTGATAACAAGGCATAAATTTTGACATGTAGTTGTTCTCGGCAATTGCTCCTGCATTGCTCTACCTCCTGCATCCATGCAGTCGTACA
>NZ_PNDT01000132.1:0-13654 GCF_005886375.1 Pseudoalteromonas sp. S1727 | reverse complement strand
AACGCCGGCTCCTACGATAAATTTAAACCCTGTAGGAAATGGCTTTAGCCATGAATTTTATAAACAACACGGCATTAAGCGCCATCTACATTTTAAACACAGGTGCTCGGTTTTAGGCTCTAGTTCCTAGTCACTTCCCTAGAACCTATCCCTTTAGGCACGCTTCCGCCCCTAGGTTACAGTTCCTACGTTCTGATCAGTTTATTCAAATTGTAAAATACAAAATCTTTTGCGGTGGCAAGCCACCTTATAGCTTATAGCTTATAGCTTATAGCTTATAGCTTATAGCTTATAGCTTACAGCTATTATCCTACTTTCTTCACTTCGCGATTATCTACGCTCATTTCTATTTGTTGGTTAAGTAGATTTACTAACAAAATACTGCGCATATCGCCGTCTGGCTCTTTAAATATTGCCTGCACATCTTTGAACGAGCCATTATTTAGGTACACCAAATCACCAGACTGCGGTAAATTGCTGTCACATTGGTTTAGCTCAAAGTTCTTTAATTCGTTGATGAGTTGCTCAGGTACTATTTGGTAGGTCGCGCCATAAGTTACAAAACCGCTGATGCCACGAGTATTTTTTACCGCAGAAAAATTGCCAGTTGTTGCATTTAAGCGAACAAATAAGTAATTGGGAAATACTGCGGATTGCTTAAAAGTACGGCGACCTTTAATGAGTTGATGTTTTTCTAATTGCGGAAAAAACGCTTCAATCCCTTGGTTTTGCAAATTAATTTGAGCGCGAGCTTCTTGCTTTGATTTACAAAATAATAAGTACCAACTATCCATATCAATCCCTTTAATACTGACTTTGTGCCTGATAATTATTTTTATTTTGCCACAGACGGCGGGGATTATACGTGTTCAATTGCTATGGTGTCTATAAAAACCCCATTAAAAGTTTTCATGTTTTGCATCGAGTGTGTAGCAGGTTATTTTTAATTCGGGGGGAGGCTTTCAACAAGTTAACAATTACTTGGATTGAAAGCCTTTTAGGTAGGTTATTCTTCACTCGATACTGGTTGGTGTTTTTCTATCCAATACCACAAAATGAATTGCACTAGTAAAAGTAGTCCATACGCAACATTTAGAGCAACGGCTATTCCTACACCATTACTTGACGGTATCAGTAAATATGAAAATGCCAATACAGTTACAGCCCATAAAAAATTCAACGCAAAGCCAAACCAAGCTTTATTGGTTGCAGGCCAATAACTCCCAAATGCTGCATTCAGTGAATATAAGATAACGCAAGGTATTAGGTAGTTAAATATTTCGCTGGCATTAATATAGTATTCTTCACCAGCTAGTTTTAATATGAGCCCTTTGCAGATAAACAAAAAAGCTACTACAACGGTAGAAAAAATTAAGTTAGCGCCCATTATATTCATAACATTTACATTACCACCTTTCTTTGAAAGCGTTGATATGTAATAACCTGATAAGGAGCTAGGAATAAAAATGGCTACCAAATAAACTTGATATACCCATGAAAAATAAGCAATTTCTTCTTTTGAACTATTAAACTCGTTGAGTAACCCTAAGGTCATAGTTATTGCTGGCGCAACCATCATTGCGCCAAGGATAGAAGGAGCACTTAAGCTTTTAAAAATCTTAAATACACTTTTATCTATACAGAAAAAAAACCGCCAATTAATCGCCAGTTGAGATTTAAAAAACAACTCAAAAGTACCAAATGCATTAAAAAGTAATCGAAATACTGCAACCGCGAGCAAGCCTCCAATTACGGCATATGTATCAACCAAATAGATAGCAAGTGGCAAAAACAATATAAAGGTAACAATTGAATAGGCAAATAAGGTTTTATATTTTGAAGAGCCATAAAGAGCACCTTCATATACACCACTAAACCCAATCAGGGTCATCAAAGCAACAAACAGTATAAAAAAACTATTATCTGAGGATATATCAACCAGCTCACCTTTCAAATAGGGTAAGGTTAGTAAAAACAATCCTAAAACTAATAAAAAGGTAAAGCTAATGCTAGCGCACAAAGTTTTACTTTTTAGAGTTATATCATCAGCATACTTTGAAAACACAGTGTTTGTAGTAACTGAGCAACCAAATGCAACAAATGTCGCCAAGCTTGATACAATACTCAGTAAATATGAAAACTCTCCAAACTCACTGCCTGTTAATAACTTTACTGCGATAAAGTTTATTAACAGTAATGAACCACGCGAAACAACCCCATAACCTACTGAGTAAACGACATTTAAATTCACATTTCACACCATTAGCTAATAGAAGCTATTTTAATCTGACAAAACATCACAGATGCGCTGACATGCTTGGCCGTCACCATACGGATTATGAGCGCGGCTCATTGCTTTATAGGCTGCGTCATCCGTTAGTAACTCATTTAGTGCGGTGGTAATTTTTGCTACGTCTGTGCCAACTAATTTAACTGTACCAGCCTCTACTGCTTCTGGGCGCTCTGTTGTATCACGCATTACCAGTACCGGCTTACCTAAGCTTGGCGCTTCTTCTTGTATGCCACCTGAATCTGTTAAAATAATGTGTGAACGATTCATTAAGTATACAAATGGTAAGTACTGCTGTGGTTCGATTAAATGTACGTTATCTACATCTTTTAAAATACGCTTTACGGGCTCTTGTACATTTGGGTTTAAATGCACTGGATAAAGTATTTGTGTATTTGGATGAGTTTTAGCTGTTTGTGCGAGCGCTTCACAAATACGCTCAAACCCGCCACCAAAACTTTCGCGACGATGGCCCGTAACCAAAATTAGTTTTTTACTTTCGTCAAGCATAGGAAATTGTGATGCTAATGTGTTGCTCAGCTGCGCATCATCTTCTATTTGTTGCTTAACTAATAGTAAAGCATCAATAACCGTGTTACCGGTTACATATATATTTTCCTCTGCGTAATTTTCTTTCAGCAAGTTCGCTTTTGAGGTATCCGTTGGTGCAAAGTGGAACTTAGTTAAAGCCCCTGTTAATTTACGGTTACCTTCCTCTGGCCAAGGTGAGTAAATATTACCTGTACGTAAGCCTGCTTCTACGTGGCCTACTGCTATTTGCTCATAATACGCAGCTAAGCTCGCTGCAAAAGTTGTTGCGGTATCACCATGCACAAGCACTACATCTGGTTTGAACTCTTTAAGTACGGGTGTTAGCTCTTGTAAAATACGGCTTGTTACTTCTGGCAGTGTTTGCCCTGCTTTCATTAAGTTTAAGTCGTACTCTGGGGTGATTTTAAACAGCTCTAGTACTTGGTCTAGCATTTCACGATGCTGTGCCGTTACACATACTTTAGCATCAAAGCGGCTATCGTTAGCTAGGGCGTGTACAAGAGGTGCCATTTTAATGGCTTCTGGGCGGGTACCAAATACTGTTAATACTTTCACTTTTGAATCACTTTTTTAATTAATGGATTAAAAATCTCATTTACGTTTAAACCTAATTTGTCTGAATATAATTGGCAAACCTTTTTGGTTCGATCGTTTATATCAAAGCTAGACTCGATTTTATTGCGCGCATTAGTCGCTAGTAGATCTGCAAAATCAGGATCATCCAGCAGTTTTTCAAGGCATTGAACTAAACCATCAACGTCTTTCGCCTCAAATAACAAGCCATCAAATTGATCTTTTACTAGGTGATTATTCCCTTGAATATTTGAAACCACACAAGGTAACTTTGTTGACTGTGCTTCAAGTATTGCTAAAGGCATACCCTCCCATAATGAGGGCAATACAAACACATCAAACTCACGTAATTGTTCTGCAATGTCGTCCTTCCAACCTAACAATTTAATATGTTGCTGCGCTTGTGCTTCGTGAATAATCTCTTTTAATGATTCCTCTAACTCACCACCGCCTATAAATCTTATTTCGAAGTCATTTCTACTAGAGAACAACTTGACTCCTGCTTTAGCTAAAGTGAGGGGATCTTTCTGTGGCCATAAGCGACCAACCATCCCAATCACTTTTCTATTATTTTTATCGTTTTCAGCCGAAGGGGAAAACTTATCAATGTTAACACCGTTAGCAATAACACAAACATTAGATTCTTTCGTTTTTAATTGATTAACCGCAATATCTTTATCATCTTGATGCAGGCAAATTACTTTATCACTAAACTTACTTCCCATATATTCCATAACAAAATAGAGTGCCTTTGCAAATTTACTTTGTGCTGCTGGGAATGAAAAACCATGTACCGTATGTACAACCATAGGAACGCCAGCCAGTTTTGCTGCAATACGCCCCAACACGCCTGTTTTCGAGGAGTGAGTGTGAACCACATCGAACTTTTCTTTTTTGCACAGTTTATACAACTTATAAAACGCTTTTAAGTCATTAACTAAACTAATTTCACGTACTAAAGAATCGATAAAAATTGATTTAATACCAACACTGTCAGCATATTTTGTTAGCTCACCACTTTCTTTATAAATTAAATACCGGTCAACACTTTGACTATTCAAGCGGATCAGCTCTTCAAAACTAACTCGTTGAACACCTGTCATAAGTGGTAATAATTGCACGTGAGCAATCTTCATTTAATTTCTCCATCAAGATTGGGAGGCTTTGTTACCCAATGATACATAAATATAAGTAAAGGAACTAAAAAAGGATAAAAATTCTGCCTGTAGCGTATCGCTGAACCTGGGTTAAAAATTCCAAATGGGTAATGAACTAGCAACAGCCAAAATAAGCTAAAAAATAACACACCAAATGCGATAAAGTTGAACTTGTAAGATAGGAGCTTATAAATTTGTCCAAAATACAAAAACACAAAAACAAGCATTATTACAAGGCTTTCTAGAAAAAAGACTGCCCATACAGGTCTAGTGATCGTTTCATTAATCGTTGGCCCCCAGAAGCTTAAAAACATGCCGTGCAGCATACCTCGAAAGAAGTCGCCTTCATTTACAAAGTAAATATTCTCTCTGGTCGACTTTGCATTTTCAGGATCAAAATGTGAATACATATTGAGCGTAACTAAATCAATATATTCACTAACTGAAACAAGCAAAGCGAATTGTACAATAAAAATGCATAAAAAAAGTAATATAGAAAGATAAGCGTTAAGTCTAAATTTAATCAATAGATATAAATAAATGGCAACACTAATAATGGCAACAAAGTATTGAGGTTTGAAAATCAATAAAAGATAGCAAAAAAACAAAAGTAAAACTTTGCTTACCTTCTCTCTTTTATCAATCATGTTAATAAGTAATACTGCAAAGTAGCTCATGAATAAAGTCGCGATGGCTTCTTTTGAGTGTATAGAGGTCCAAATCAAGTAGGATGGCATTAAATTCAAAAGAATAAATATATATAACAACCACTTATTTCTAAACACGTCTCTCTTTTTTAATGCATTAAAAGAAATCACAACGCCTATAAAACTTAAAATCATGGCAGGGAAGTGATAAAGCGGTGGTTGTAAATATTTTACAATTGCCCCTGTAAATTCCATCAATGCTGTTGACGAGTACAGAACTGAAGCACTAAAAGTAAGTGTTGACTCTAAATACCTATGACTATCTCCTAACTGAGATACTTTTGAATAACCAAACTCTGCGATAAAAATAAATAAAAATTTAATTATAAACAGATAAAAAAGCACCGCATTTTGTTTATAAGATATTTTCATTTTTTAATTAAAGCAAGGTAAGTCGGTTTTAAAAATTGATCAAAATAGTTTAAATAGTATTTTTTCCAACATTCACCTGCATTCTCACCTAGCTCTAAAATGTTATTTCTATTGCTATCATTCTCTAACCAGTCAAGTAACTCTTCAAGTTCATTGAGTGAGTCACCAATCACCCAGCCACTGTTATTGAGCGTAACTTTCTCGCCTGGTGGAGTCCCTTTAGAAGTAATTAACGGCTTAGATAAAAATAAATGCTCGTAATATTTGTTTGGTGATGCATAAATATGGTTTGGGTTAGACAAGTAGTACAAGCCTAGCAATACATCGCTACTGGACATCAGTTCAATTGCTTTTTCATGATCAACAGAACCGTAAAAAAACACATTATTATGCTTGGTTTCTTTAAACAGCTGCTCACAACCGCCAAAGCCTGCTATATGAAGCTCTATACGTCGCCCTTCAATCGCCTTAAGAATATTTTCTAACCCTCGGCAATTTGACTCTAATACACCGACGTAACAAATTTTTATGGGCTTGTTTACTTCAACGTCTTTGTTTTTAAGAAACTGATTGTTCGGTACATTTTCTATTATGTGAATATTGCTTGCTGATGAAAAGCCGTGCTGCTTAATGCGTTTTTTATCTACTAAAATAATATCGTTTGCATACTTTGCAACTAAAGACTCTAATTTACATGCAACAGTTCTGGCAACACCATTAAGGTTCCGTGAATCAGCAAAATGATCATATACCTCATATATATATTGAGATTTAAAAAGCATTTTAGCCAACATGGCGACCATGCTGGTATCTAAATCAATAGCATGAATTACAGTAATATCTTTTCGGTGGTTACGAATATAACTTAATATAAATTTAAACCATCCTAGGTAACCTAAGAGGCTTTTTAGCTTGGCGCCGTAAGTCGCTTTTCTAGTATAAAAAGTTGTATTCTCTTGCTTTTCAGGCTCTCGGTTACGAGGCCAATAGAGCACATGATATTCAATATTCTCTCGCTCTAGCAGGGTAATATACTTGTTAATTCTTGAGTCAAACTTTATGTCAGCCGATCTAATTAATAAAACCATTTTTTACCTATAGTATTTTATCTAGGAGCACTTTTAAGTTCTTTGTATAAACCCAAGCATGCTGAATAAAATGACAGTAGAATAGAAAAAAGGCACAGAATATTAATAGTGAAAACCACTCAGGGACTGCAAAATACTCAAAGCTTAAACCTAGTAGCATAAATAATGTGGCGAAGATAACAAGTATCAACAATGCTTGCCTGTCACTAAACCCCAAACGCATAAATATATGGTGGATATGATCTCTATCAGCTTTGAATGGAGATTCTTTCTTTTTCACTCTGCGATACATAATTGCAATCATGTCCATTAAAGGCAGAGCAAGCAGATACAAGGCTGTAACAGGTCTAAAAAGTGACTCTCTGCCATCTGGTAGTTCTAAAGACAACACTATCAACCAAGTAATTAAAAAGCCGACCAGCATCGAGCCTGCATCACCCATAAACACTTTATTTTTAAATACTTTAAATGGGTTAATATTAAAAAATAAATACACCGAAAGCGCGACAATCATTGCTATGCAAATTGAAAGTATTGTTATATTTGAATTGGTATATGCGATTGCTGCTATTCCTATTAACGATACTATCGAAGAGCCACCAACTAAACCATCAATTCCATCCAGCATATTAAAAGCATTGATCGCAGCAACTACTGCTATGATAGTGAACACAATACCAAACACACCTAATGAAATATTACCAAACCCCAAGATATTACCTAGGTAAGATATATAGTGCCCTTGATAAAAAATTAAGCTAATTGTCAAGACTGACTGAAAAAACAACCTGATAGTGACACTTAGATCATATTTATCATCGAGTACACCTAATAATACAATCCCCATTGCCACTAAAAATAGCGAGAGCAATTCATTAGTAATAGGCCCAATAATGAGCAAGCTCGAAAAGGCACCAACAAAAACACAGATACCACCAATTAACGGTACCATTCCATCATGGAGCTTACGTTCATTTGGTTTATCCAACAAACCAATACTCAAAGAAACTCGTTTCATGATAATCAGTGAAAAAAGTGTAACTAATGATGAATAAATAATAAGACTCAATTTTTTGTCCTTGCAAACATTTTAAATGAGTGGAACAGAAAGCCAAATAACATACCTATAAATGCACCTACCACAATGATCAAAACACGCTTTGGCGAACTCGGTTTTTCAACAACGATGGGGGGATCTAGGGTTTTTAAAACATACTCATCTCTTACATTCGCTAACATTTTCTTTTGTAATTGTTGTTCGATTAAATTATAGATAGCCCCTTTAACCTGGCTAACATTTGTATTTTTAATTGATTCTTCTAAAAATTTAATATTTTTATCAGCCTCATTTATATCACGAATCTTCATTTGGCTATTTAACTCTGAGACCAAGTTTACAAGCATTTGTTGAGCAATGATTGGTGAGTAATGATTTATTGAAACTGTAATAAAACCAGTTGTTTTTTCAGTTGAAATTGTTAACGTATTTTTTTTGAAATACTTAAACATTTCCTGTAAAGATGGTTCTTTAGATGAACCATCTTCATTTTCGAGCCATTTTGATTCAGCCGCTATATAGTCTGAGTCAAATATAGGTGTATTCTCTTTTTTATTCCAACCGGTGTGAGCCATTAGTTCATCTTGATAAGAAAACTTCTCTATGAAGTTTGATATAAACTGATAACTTCTTAAAATTTCAAGACCTTCATTAACTTGCCCTGAGCCTGAGTCATTTAAATTTATACCCGCAAGAGATGCAACACCGCCTAATTGAGATGATAGCCCATCTAGCAACCCACTATTTTTACTTTCATTAGGGGCAAGTATTGTTGATGATGTATAGATATCAGCTCGTGTAAAAGCAAACAATACAGCAATAAGTGCAAATACAATACCTGAAATAAAAATACTCCATTTGCCTTTGCATATAAAGTTTAATACGTCTCTTAGGTCTACTTCCTGCTCTTCGAGCTTATATGTATCTTTCACTATTGCCGCCTATATACTACTAATCGCAGCAACTGCTACACCAAGTTGATAAACGATCTGTGTGGCTGTGCTCCACAGAGTAAGGTTATCCATGTAATCTGAGTTAAGCGGTACTACAATAGTATCACCAGCTTCTATTAGTTGAGTATCACTCACTGCAAACCAACTACCGCTATCTGGAATTTTAACTGAGCCGTTTGCCTTGATTATGTATATACGCTCATCATCAGCACGCTCTTTTAGGCCGCCACTTAAAGCAATGTACTCTTCAAAACCAGTTCCTGGTTTATATAAATGTGAAGTCGCGTAATTTACCTCGCCAATGACGCTTATCGAATCTCGTTTACTTGGTACATATAAAGCATCGCCATCTTGTAGTACTAAGCGCTGTTTGTTCTCTACAATTAAAGGTAAGTCAATAACCAAACGCCCTACTGCTTCTACATTTGCCAAGTCATTCAATAGTTTATTCATTTCATCATAAGACAGTGAGTTACTGCCGACAGAGTTTTCAAAGCTTTTTTGTGCGATATCTCGGCGTAATTCTTCTGATAACTTAGCAAGTTGCTGCTGCTCTTGTTTGCGAATAGATTCTCTAGTAAAAATCGCTGCGTTTTCTTCTGCAAACTCTGAAAAGCCGCCAGCCCTTTGCAATAGATCAGTTAATGTTTCTCCGCGGCGAATAGTGTAAGTACCTGGAAACTTAACTTCACCTCTAAGCTCTACTTTTACATTTTCTTGCCAATTTGGAATTGAAAAGATATTTAAGCTGTCTTTGCTTCGAAGAATACGATTTTCACCAATCTCTCCAAGTATTGCTTTATGCAAGTTAAACTTAATATGTTCGACTTTTGATGCATCTCCAGCAACTACACGGGTAATTTCAGCTTGTTCTGTATAAGCTGATTCAAGCAACCCACCCGCAGCTATGATAAGTTCATTAACTTCACTACCTCTCGTTAGCGGGTAAATACCAGGATAAGTAACATGACCGTTAATTTCGACTAACTGCATTCCTTGAGTAATATTTGCCTGAAGTTTTAATTTTGCAATTACTGGTTTTAATAGGTTATTCCGACTAAATAACGCGTAGTCTTCTGGTTGTAGTTTCTGTTTTTCTTTTTCAGCTTTACGTTTTGAAATTTCTGCAATAGTTAAAGCCGATTTGTTATCGAGTTCTGTATCTAAATCTTCAACTGAAACACCAATGTATTTTTCAAACTCTTGTTGCTGATATTTATGCCACTGCTTGGTTTTTAGCTGTAATGCTTGTTGTTCTGCTGTCAGTGCCATGTTTTCGAGCGCCAACTCTTCGGCTTCTTTTTCTTCAAAGCGGCTAAATATAAGCAGTTTATCATTTGCTTGTAACTCTAAGTCGTGCGGTTGCGCTTCTACAATTGCTTGTGCAACATCGAATTGATGCACTTCAATATCACCTGAAATATTGACTTCACGAACCAACAACGCATAACTAAGGTCAGCTTGCGGTAATAAATCTCCGCGGACGGAGGTAAACACGTCTGATATACGTTTACCTTGATGCCACTGGTAATGTCCAGGACGAGCAACAGCACCAATGACACTAATTGAGTTTTGGTACTGTAGACTAACTGGGTTAAAACGGATGCGGTCGCCATCGCGTGGGGTGTAAGCAATTTGTTTGGCTGCAAAATTGACCGATAATATCTCTTTTGCATTATGATTATTAAAGCGTTCAACAATTGCTTTTTGTGCGTAAGCTTGTGGTTTTAAACCACCAGCCATTTTTAGCAGATCCTGTGCGCTTTCATTATCTTTTATCTCGAATATTGCAGGACGCTTAACTAATCCTTCTACAGCTACTTGTGAGCCTACCGGCGGGATAAATACCACATCGCCTGGTTTTAAGATGATATCGTTTCGGCTATCCCCTTTAATAAGCAAATCATAAAGGTCAAAATTTGTAACGACTTTACCTGCGCGCTTTACTTGAATATTACGCAGCGATGCAATCTCTGATACACCACCACTAATAAAAAGTGCATGCGATACTGTAGTTAAGGACGACACGCTATAGCTACCTGGCTTATGTGCCTCACCTAGCACTAATATACGCATGCTGCGTAACTGCCCTAGTGATACAAACGCTTTAACACCAATTACTTCTTGCTCTACTTTTGCTTTAATAAGTTGTTTTATTTCGCCAAAAGTTAAGCCTGCAACCTCTACGGGGCTTAAGTTTGGTATATTGAGCCGACCTTCGCGATCAACATTCACTTCGTAACTTTCACTTTCTTTACCGTAGAAATTAATTTTTAATTGATCGCCACGGCCTATTAAATAAGTCTCTGGTACTGCAGCATTTTCACTAGGCATAAACGTACTTGGCTCACCTGCGAACAGCTCATAACCAAATGGTTTTATTTCATCTTGTTTTGGTTTAAAACGTTCTTCGTCAGTTAATACTGGCTCAGGAGCTTCTTCGCGAGACTGAATAGTTGGTACTTCTTCTTGTACTGAACTAGATGCTGCTTTTCCGGTTATTGTTGATAAGTCAACACCATACTGTCTTGCTAGCGCTTCTTGTTGCGCCTTTGGCAACTTTTTAAATTGCTCAATCTGCGATGCACTTGGGGTAAATGCCATTGCAGTAGCTGTTGTAAACAGTAGAAAAGTTATTAAAAATCGTTTAAAAAGCATCACAAGTCAGTTTATCCCTAGAACCACAGCAAAAAGATTGGCTATTCTACATTATTTAGCTACAAATAAAAAAGGGACTTTCGTCCCTTTATTTCACTTAAATGTCATTTAACTAGAGGAAACTGTTAAAAACTGTAAACCAATGTCAATGAGGTTTCTGTATCAGTACTTTCTTTGTCATCTGCAACATCTGAGTTGTTGGTGATGTTATAAGCAACTTTCATTTGTAATGAACCGTTGATTTTAGCTAGAAGTGCTGTTTCTGAACGCGTTTTAGTGTTGGTATCACCATATTCAACGGCAACTAACTGAGTAAACTTAGCGTTGTCAGAAATCTGCCAATTGTAATCTAATTTACCTAATGCGATTACTTCACCTTCACTCTCACCTGCATTTGAAATACCGTTATCATCAACGCTACCCTCAGGGAATTCAAAATACTTATAACCAGGACCAATCTCTGCGTTTAACCACATGTCAGCACGGTCTAATAAACGTTGACCGTAACCTGCTGAAATTACAGACTCATTACGGTAAGCGCCAAAGTAATCAGATACATATGAACCATAAATATATAAATGAGAGTGCTCTTCATTTAACTTATAGTTACCTTGCGCTGATAATGAGTACTTTTCATTCGTGCGTTGCGTTTCTTTCACACCAGCAGCATTTTCGACTTCGTCTTCTTTATAAAGACCATCGATTTTGTATTCATTATTCCAGTTTTCTAGGTTATGTAACGCCTTGATACCACCCTTTAGAGTAGTTGTTTCAGTGTTACCGCTGGTGATAATAGCACCTAACTCACTGGTAATGTCCCATGTTTGAGTTTCTTCAGCGAATGCGTTAGTTGCAGCAGATGCTGCAACTAAAATTGATAAAAGCTTTAATTTCATTAAAAAATAACCTTAGCTACTTGGGTTGATTAGTTTTGCTTGTGCAAATGAACATCCATTTGTGGGAATGGAATAGTAATATCAGCATCATCTAGTGAAATTTTGATGTTTTCCATTAGATCAAAATAGGTTGGCCAGTAGTCTGTAGAGTTAACCCAAGGGCGTACCACAAAGTTAACGCTTGAATCAGCCAGTTCTAACACTGCCACTGTATATGCTGGATCTTTTAAAATACGCGGCTCTTTATCCAATACAGATTTAAGAACTTCTTTGGCTTGGCGTAAATCTGCATCATAGCCAACACCGATAACTAAATCGATACGACGTGTTTTTTCACGAGAGAAGTTAACGATTGGGCCAGACATGATTGATGAGTTAGGCATGATGATAACTTTGTTATCTGGTGTACGTAATTCAGTTGAGAAGATTTCGATTTTATGAACACTACCCATTTTGCCACCAGCTTCAATAAAGTCACCAGATTTGAATGGGCGTAATAAGATAATAAGTACACCTGATGCGAAATTAGATAGTGAGCCTTGTAACGCTAAACCAACAGCTAAACCTGCAGCACCTAAAATTGCAATGAATGAAGTTGTTTCAATGCCAATCTGAGAAAGTGCCATTAAGATAGTTGCCATAAATACAATGGCGTAAACAATGCTTGATACAAATGAACCAACAGCCTTGTCTACTTTTTTCTTCTCGAATGCTTTTTCTGTTAAGTTTGAACAAAATTTTGCAACCCGACCACCCAGTAAAAAGATCACCAATGCAATTACAGCTTGAATGCCGTAATGTAAGATCAAACCTGAGTTTTCGTTTATCCAGTTAAGTATTGTATCCATTATCACTCCTGATATTCAGTATTAAGCAGTTTGCTGGTTAAATTATATCTGATTTTAATTTATTATTTCATTAATTTATGTATTTAAATATTAAACATAGCTTTTAGTATTGTTTTTATTTTACCTTACCAGATAAAAAAACGATTTAAAAACCCCCGCACTGAGTGTTTTATAAACAAAATTGAAAAAAATTAAATTTTTTTCACTTTTTTTGCCCTGAACCCTTCACAACATTTATTATTTTATGTATTATCCGCGCCACACCAAACGAGGTGTGTTGTGGCGGTTGTAGCTCAGTTGGTAGAGCCCCGGATTGTGATTCCGGTTGTCGCGGGTTCAAGCCCCGTCAATCGCCCCATTTTTCCCTTCTTAGTAATTCAAATTTTCTTAAACCTCCCTCTACTTGTAAACTTTTTTTATCTAACTTATTTTTATCTGCTTGCTGAATTATTAGCACCGATTAGCTTTAGCATAGAGCTCGAATCCATAACATCATTCACGGC
>NZ_PNDT01000131.1:0-49690 GCF_005886375.1 Pseudoalteromonas sp. S1727 | reverse complement strand
GCTATCAGCTATCAGCTATCAGCTATCAGCTATCAGATCAGGCTGACGGCTGACGGCTGACGGCTGACGGCTGACGGCTGACGGAAAAACTCTACAACTTTTACCTTACAACTCAAGTCAGTATAAAAAACACTCAAAACTATTTGGGGTTTATTGTTTACTTTGTGGCAAAAATCGCTAGAATACGCCGGCTGAAATATATAGAAATATATAAACGTTCTTTTACAACCCAAAGGTAACACCATGCATCCAATGTTAAACATTGCGGTTCGCGCTGCGCGTAACGCAGGCAAAATTTTACTTCGCGCTGGCGAAGATTTATCAAAAGTTGAAGTACAACAAAAAGGTACTAACGATTTAGTTACTAATATTGATAAAGAAGCTGAAGCCGTAATCCGTGACACTATTTTACAATCTTACCCAACTCACTCTATCGTGGGTGAAGAGTTAGGTGAGCACAAAGGCAAGGATGCAGATTACCAATGGATTGTAGATCCTATTGATGGCACAACCAACTTCATCAAAGGCATTCCTCATTATGCGATCTCTATCGCTCTTAAAGTTAAAGGTCGTTTAGACCAAGCAGTTATCTATGACCCAATTCGTGGTGAGCTTTTTACTGCTTCTCGTGGTCAAGGCGCTCAGTTAAACAGTAAACGTCTTCGTGTAAGTAAAACTACTGTGCTTTCTGGTACTGTACTTGCGACAGGTTTCCCATTCAAAAACAAACATCATATGGATGCGTATACTGAAGCATTCAAGGCATTGTTTGTTCATACAGCTGATATTCGCCGTGCAGGCAGCTCTGCATTAGACATGGCTTATGTTGCTGCAGGGCGCATTGATGGCTTCTTTGAGATTGGTTTAAAACCTTGGACTTCTGCTGCTGGTGAGCTAATGGTTAAAGAAGCGGGCGGTATGATTGTTGATTTCGCTGGCGGAAATAACTACAACCACAGCGGTAACATCATTTGTGGTTCACCTAAATTAACTCAAGCGATCATTCGTGAAATTCGCCCAGTGTTAACTGAAGCATTACTGCGCTAACGGATACTGCTATAAGTTCAAAAAGGAGCTAAGGCTCCTTTTTTTGTGGTTAATCACAATCGACTTATAATATATAACCACTCTAGTGAGCTAAATAAAACGCTAACAGTGCTGGTAGTTTACCAAAGAGAACAACTACATATCAGAATTCTTGCCTTGTAATCACGGATTAAAACTAACAACTGCCAATGCTGGACCACGGCGTTTGCATAAAAACAAGTAGCTGTGGCGGTAACGCTTTGCTTCTTTTTTGGCATCAGTTGCCAACGCTGCAATTTGATGACTGTTAGTACATTGCTCTAAATCTGGCTCGACAACGCCAATTGACAGAGTAAGCAAGGGCACAAATTGCTTTTCACCTTCACGGTTAGTCGCCCAATACCCCCCACTGGCAATATGCTCTGGTGTAAAAAATGCCCGAGACTTGAGCTCAAAGTCACTAATAATTTGATTACAAATCTGTTCGGCATTATCACTATCAAATACCACCATAAAATCATCACCACCAATATGCCCAACAAAGCTTGGAACATTACTGCATGCCTGCGTGGTTACATCCGCTAGTAACTTGATAACGCTGTCACCACTGGCGTAGCCATATAAGTCATTGAACTGTTTGAAATGATTCAAATCTATGTAAGCAAGTGCAAAGCCATGTTTAACTCTTAATCTGTGTTCTATCGCTTCATTTATTGCCACATTGCCCGGCAGCATTGTTAGAGGGTTAGCGTGTTGAGCATGACGTATTTTTTCTTCAGTGATGTGCTTTAAAATATCGCGAAGTGGCGCAAGACCTAAATATCGCCCGGCACGCGTAATGATAATATGCCGACGGATATCAAAGTCATTTTCTGTGATCTGCTGGCTCACGGTATCAAGCAGCTGGTTTTCATCAACCACTAAAGGCTGTTTATGCATCAATGCCGTCACTGGCTGCTTGTCATAGAGCGCATGCCCATACGGGGCTGCAAATACCTCTGTTAGTTGATCTTTGTGTAATAAGCCAATCGGTTGCGCATCTTGATTGACGACAGCGATACTAATGATTGCTTTATCTTTTTCAAAAATATTATGAGCGTCTTTGCAGCGAGTCTCGCTACCAATGGATAATTGCTCAACAGCCAGCCAACCAATGGCCATTGATTGCTCAAACTGATCTGTGATTGGGGTAAAATTTAACTGTTGTAACTGGGCTGAGTTAAACTCCGAGCTGGGTCGCAAACTTGGCCGCTCAAGCAAAAAGCCTTGGGCATGAACAATACCGAGTCCCTCTAAAAGGCTTAACTCTTCATGCCGCTCTATGCCCTCAGCGATCACCGCTGTTTTAGTTACTTTAGCGAGCTCAATAATGGATTTTAAAAACTCTTTTTTAACCACACTTTCATCACAATGATCAATAAAGTAGCGGTCAATTTTTACATAGTCAGGGCATAATTCAGACCACTGCTTTAAACCGGAGTAACCAGCTCCTAAGTCATCAATCGCGATTGAGAAACCTAGCTTGCGATAGTGGGCAATGGTTTTCAGTAATAAAAATCCATCATCCACTTTTTCTTGTTCGGTCACTTCAATCACCACTCGATTAGCGGCTAAGCCAAATTGCTCAACAAGGTGTAATGTTTCACCTTTAGGATGGCATGGATCTAGTAACGTTTTAGGACTTACGTTTAAAAACAATTTGCCTTGCAAATTGAGTTTAACAAAGTTTTCGATTGCTTTGGAACGGCACAGTAATTCAAGCTCTGAGACTTTATCGAAGTTTACCGCCGCGCTAAATAATGCATTGGGCATTTGCAGTGCGCAATTTTTAGGACCGCGGCTAAGTGCTTCATAACCTAATATTTGTTGCTCGCTAATATCAAAGATGGGTTGAAATAAAGTGGTAATCTCACTGTTTTTTAAGATATTTTCTAATATACCTAACTGAACACTCACTATTTCTAACCCATAACTTCATTAAGAGGCGGTTAAAGTAGCAAGACCGTATGACATTTTTATGGCAGTACTGTGTGGCTGTTAATAATTAATCAGCCAATGCTTGTTCTAGCTGTTCAAAATGGGCTAAGACTTCGATAACATCAAGCTCTGCATTTTGATAAGCGAGTTGATCATCTAACCCTAAGCGCGCATGTGCTTGTACCGTTGCTGGGTGAACAACTAAATCTTTAGCGTGATAACACACAGGATCATCAAATGGAGGTAACTTGCCATCACTATGATAACCATTTTCAATTTCAATCAATGGTAATGAAGCAATCGCAGTTGCCACTGTACTTAACGCATTCAAATACTCAGTACATTGTGGATACTTAACGATAACCTCTTTAATTAAGGCCAGCGATAAAATTACTAATTGTGCAGATTCAGCCTCTAAACTGGCTGCATCTTTTTTAGCACGGATGCTATTTAGTAAGTCACTGGCTTGCTGCGGATATTGCTCCAATGCACTTACTGGCGAAGGTTTAGTCGCATGCTCGTGCTGTTGAACTGTTACGTTGTTATCACATCCGCTAATCATAATTAAACTCGTAGCGACTACAAATGGCTTTAACATTAGTTTGTTACATCAGTTCTTGATCAATAAGAATTATTATAGGAAATATTGTGTTTCATAAATAGCAATAATTAACATCAGCGCCAATTCGAGCAAAAACAAGAAAAGTTGCGGGTTGCGGGCTATTAATCCTAGGTCCTAGTCACTTCCCTAGAACCTAGCTGCACTTGGATGTTAGATGTTAGATATTAGATATTAGATGTTAGATGTTAGAGATTAGGGTTAGGGTTAGGGTTTTTAGAACGTAGGAAATGGCTTTAGCCATGAGTCTTTAAACCGCGCGGCATAAAGCCGCGCCTACAATAAACGCAAACACCGGTGCAACCCCGTAGGCGCGAGTTTACCTCGCGCAGGTTTATGTTCACCACCAAGATGCTTAGCTAGCTGCGGGCTATGAATCCTAGAGCCTAGTCACTTCCCTAGCTCCTTTTACCTTACCCTCTTTGTGAGTAAATTTTTTAAATCTTTTGCAGGCTAAAACCCCACCTACGACATCAATCTCTGACAACAAAAAACCGCTCAATGTGAGCGGTTTTTAAAAACGTAAACTTCGCTTTATGCTTATGGCATGGCGTCTAAGTCTGCGCCTTCTTTTTCGATGACTTCTGGGATCAAATCTTCTTTACTTACGCCCATTGCAATTGCAACAGCGCTAGCAACATAAATTGAAGAGTAAGTACCAATAAATACACCAAATAACAATGCCGTAGCAAAACCATGAATGGTTTGGCCACCCCAAGCAAACAAGGCAATCAATACTAAAATAGTGGTGATTGAAGTTACTAAGGTACGGTTAAGTGTTTGCGTTAATGAAATATCAATGATTTCAATGGTGTCATCAATACGCACTTTGCGGAAGTTCTCACGTATGCGGTCAGATACAACGATCGTATCGTTCAATGAGTAGCCTATTACGGCCAGTATTGCAGCCAGTATTGTTAGGTCAAACTCTAAACCTAATACTGAGAACAAGCCAAGCGTAATAATAACATCATGCATCAAGGCCGATACTGCCCCCACTGCAAAACGCCACTCAAAGCGAAATGCAACGTAGATCAAGATACAGATAAGTGCAGTTAACATGGCAAGGCCACCCTGCTCTTTTAAGTCTTCACCAACACTTGGACCAACAAACTCGATTCGGCGCATTACCACGCTGTCGTCGGCTTTTTTCAGTGCATCAATCACTTGGTTACCGATAACTTCAGCTTTTACATCATCACCGCGAGGTGCCAAGCGTACTAAAATCTCTTGGCTTGAACCAAACAATTGTACCGATGCATCTGCAAAACCGTTTTCAGCAAGTACTGAGCGTACTTTCTTTAAATCTGCAGGTTGGGCAAAACCAACTTCAACCGCTGTACCGCCGGTAAAGTCTAAACCAAAGTTTAAACCTTTCACAAAGAACGATGCGAATGAGGCCAAAATAAGCAACGTAGAGATACTCATAGCAACTTTACGCAGTGACATGAAAGCTAACGTTCTGCCACCTAATTTTAGAATTTGCATACCTGCTCCTTAAATTGACAGCTTATCAATGCGCTTACCACCAATACATAAGTTGATCACCGCACGGGTACCAACAATGGCTGTAAACATTGACGTGATAATACCAATCGCAAGTGTTACTGCGAAACCAGCAATCGGACCTGTGCCCACTGCGAACAAGATAATTGCAGCGATTAAGGTGGTAATATTGGCATCAAAAATCGTACTAAAGGCACTGTCATAGCCATGATGTACAGCCTGTTGCGGGCTACGACCATCAGCGAGTTCTTCACGAATACGCTCAAAAATAAGTACGTTAGCATCAACAGCCATACCAACTGTAAGTACGATACCAGCAATACCTGGTAGCGTTAATGCGGCCCCCGGGATCAGTGACATTACACCTACAATTAGGACTAAATTAGCTGCTAAGGCAACATTAGCCACTAAACCAAAGCCTTTATAATAAACCAACATAAAGATCAGTACGAATAAGAAACCAAGGGCTACGGCTGTCATACCTGCTTCAATGTTTTCCTGACCTAAGCTTGGGCCTACGGTACGCTCTTCAACAATTTGAATTGGCGCAACTAACGCACCAGCACGCAGTAATAAACTTAGGTTATGTGCTTCTGCTGGGTTATCAATACCAGTAATACGGAATGAGCGATCGAGACGTGCTTGAATCGTTGCTACGTTGATTACTTCTTCCACTTTAATTGGTGGTAATGCTTTACCGTTTGCGTCTGTTTTACCTGAAGGCTTGTACTCAATAAATACCGTTGCCATACGCTTACCAATCGCGCGTTTCGTAAAGGCATTCATTTTTGCGCCGCCTTTGCTATCAAGGCTGATACTTACTTGCGGGCGTTGGTATTCATCGGCACCAGATTGCGCACCTGTAATGTGACTACCTTCAAGAATAATGCGTTTTTTCAATACCACAGGATACCCATCACGGCTCATGATCATTTCAGTGCCTGGTGGAATACGCCCTTGTGCGGCAGCTGAAGGATCTGCATTTTCGTCTACTTCACGAAACTCAAGCGTAGCTGTTGCACCTAAAATTTCTTTCGCACGGGCTGTATCTTGTACGCCTGGTAGTTGCACAATAATGCGTTCTGCACCTTGGCGCTGTACGTTTGGTTCAGCAACACCAATTTGATTGATACGGTTACGAATAATGGTTTCGTTTTGCTTAATAGCGTAGTCACGAATTTCTTTTAACTTTTGGTCGCTAAGGCTTGCGTAAAATGCATTATCGTTTGAGCTATCATCAATGAAAGTGTGTAATGGGTAGCGTGATTGTAAAAAGCGCTCTGCGGCGTCTTTGTCTTCTTCACTACGCATTTCAACGCGAAGACGTTCAGTACCTGCTACACGACGAATAGTGCGATAACGCAGCTTTTCTTCACGAAGGTCACTTTTATAATCTTGATCCATCTGTTCCAGCGCGTTATCAACCGCTGTCACCATGTCGATTTCCATCGTAAAGTGAACACCACCACTTAAATCCAAGCCCAATTTCATTGGATTGCCACCAAGGGCTTTTAACCAATGAGGTTGCGCCGGGGCCATGTTAATGGCTGAGATGTAATCTTCGCTTAATGAATCACGCAATAAATCTTGCGCTTTAAGTTGTTCTTCAACGTTTTTAAAACGGATCAATACTTGGCCGTTTTCTAAAACTACTGATTTAACAGTAACGTTGTGCTCTTCGAGGGTCGCGTTTACTTTGTCTACAACACTGAGATCCGCATCAGTGCCTTTAGTGCCTGAAATTTGTATGGCCGGATCACGACCATACAAATTAGGAGAGGCATATAAAAGACCAATCGCGATCACAGCTAGAACAAGTAAATACTTCCAAACTGGAAACTTGTTTAACACGTGGGCGTCCTTATTTAATTATTATAGCGACTTCATAGTGCCTTTTGGTAACACAGCTGAAACAGCTGATTTTTGTACCGTTACTTCAGCTTGGTCGTTCAAAGAGATAACGATGAAATCTTTGTCTTCAGAAATTTTAGCAATTTTTCCTACTAAACCACCTTGGGTGAGCACTTCGTCACCTTTAGCCATCGCATTCATAAGCGCTTTATGCTCTTTAACACGCTTAGCCTGTGGGCGGTAAATTAAGAAATAAAACACTAAGCCAAAAATAGCTAACATGATCAACATTTCATAACCACCACCGGCTGGCGCCGTGCCTGCTGCACTTGCATGGGCATTTGAAATAAATAAACTCATAGTACTTCCTCTTTAATTTTTAAAATTTAATTTTCGGTATCAGCTAGCTCTGGCACATCTTGGCCACGGCGAGCATAAAAATCACTAACAAATTCGTCTAACTTGCCTTCGCTAATCGCATTGCGCAAACCTTCCATAACACGCTGATAATAACGTAAGTTATGTATTGTGTTTAGTCGTGCACCTAATATTTCGTTACATTTATCAAGATGATGTAGGTACGCACGTGAATAATTCTTACAGGTATGACAGTCACACTCAGGATCCAGTGGGCCGGTGTCTGTTTTATGCACTGCGTTACGAATTTTGACAATACCACCAGTAATAAATAAATGACCGTTACGGGCGTTACGGGTTGGCATTACACAGTCAAACATGTCGATGCCACGACGCACAGCTTCAACTAAATCTTCTGGTTTGCCCACCCCCATTAAGTAACGCGGTTTGTTCTCTGGCATTTTATAGGCGCAGTGATCCAGAATATTGATCATCTCATTTTTTGGCTCACCCACTGATAAACCACCCAGTGCATAACCATCAAAACCAATTTCTTCAAGGCCCGCTTGTGATTGCGCACGTAACTCAGGGTACATACCGCCTTGAATAATACCAAACAATGCAGCAGGGTTATCACCATGGCCTTCTTTTGAGCGCTTAGCCCAGCGAAGTGATAACTCCATCGAGTCTTTCGCTTCTTTTTCAGTAGCAGGGTATGGCGTACACTCGTCAAAAATCATGACAATATCTGACCCCAAATCGCGCTGCACTTGCATTGCTTTCTCTGGTGATAGCATGATTTTTTCACCGTTTACAGGTGAGCTAAACAATACACCTTCTTCGCTGATTTTACGCATCGCACCTAAACTGAAAACTTGAAAGCCGCCGGAGTCGGTCAGAATAGGACGATCCCAATTCATAAAATCATGTAAATCACCATGCTGTTTAATGATCTCAGTACCTGGACGCAGCATTAAGTGAAAGGTATTGCCTAAACAAATTTGGGCACCGGTATCTTTTACTTCATCAGGGGTCATCCCCTTTACAGTACCGTAAGTACCTACAGGCATAAATGCGGGTGTTTCTACTACACCTCGGTCAAAAATCAAGCGGCCACGGCGCGCTTTGCCATCTGTACGGTCTAATTCAAATTTCATATCATCCTCAATGTCGGAAAAACAGTCCAACAAGCTATAATTTAACCGCTCGATTCTACCCTTTTTGTAAAACCATTACTATTAATTGGGCTCAAAGCTGAGATTAAAAGTGTAAAAAGCCCAGCATTTTGCTGGGCTATCACATTCATTAAGGCACTATTTATTTACGAGTTAAAAACATTGCATCACCATAACTAAAAAAGCGATATTTTTGCTCTATTGCCGTTTTATACGCGCTCATAATATTGTCTTGTCCTGCAAACGCACTAACTAACATTATTAGCGTTGATTCCGATAAGTGGAAATTAGTGACCATGGCATCCACCACATTAAATTGATAACCCGGATAGATAAAGATATCGGTGTCACCAAAGTAGCTAGCAAGTTGGCCGCCATGTATTTTAGCCGCTGATTCTAACGAGCGCACTGACGTTGTACCCACAGCAATCACCCGCCCGCCTCTCGCTTTTGTAGCTGCAACAGCCGCCACAACCTCGTCAGGCACTTCAATGTACTCGGAGTGCATTATATGGTCATCAACCGAGTCCACGCGCACTGGTTGAAAAGTCCCCGCACCAACATGCAAAGTAACAAAAGCCATGTTTACGCCTTTTGCTTTTAATGCAGCCATTAGCGAATCATCAAAATGCAGGCCTGCAGTTGGCGCTGCAACTGCACCTGGCTTTTCACCGTAAACGGTCTGATAACGTTTACGATCTTCGTCTGTATCGGGGCGATCAATATACGGCGGTAAAGGCATATGGCCGATATCGTTCAGAATTTCCAAAACATTTTGCTCAGCGGTGAATTCCAATTCGAACAATTCACCATGACGGCCAACCATCGTTGCCTCAGCTTTACCTTCGAGAATAATTGTTGTGCCTGGTTTTGGTGATTTACTAGCGCGCACATGGGCAAGTACACGGTGCTCATCAAGTACACGTTCTACCAGCACTTCAAGCTTGCCGCCAGAGGCTTTTTGGCCATACATTCGCGCGGGGATCACTTTAGTATTGTTAAATACCAACAAGTCATTTTCATTTACTAAATCAAGAATATCACTAAATATTTTATGTTCTACGGCGCCACTTGGGCCATCTAAAGTAAGTAAACGGCTGCTAGTTCGATCCTGTTTAGGAAAACGAGCAATTAATTCATCAGGTAAGTCAAAGCTAAAATCGGCCACGCGCATAGGATATATCCAGATCAAAAAAGTCGCGCCAAGTTTAACTGTATCGCGCTATGAGCTCAACCAACGCCTTTAATAAAAATACCCAGCAATGTTCTCTTGTGGTTCGGGACAAATGGCATTATTCTACTCAACTTAATTAAAGTTGGGTTTAAAAGAGGTATGACTACATGGCTAAGCAACTAAGTTTGCTGATCTTAAATGCCAGTGTCGCTGAGCGTCAGGCAGTTAAGTCAACCTTAAGTCGACTCAATGTATTTACTTTTCTTGAAGTAGCAGATAGCCAGCAAGCCCTCGAAATTCTCAAGTCTCAAGCTGTTGATGTCATTATTACCGGGCTCAATGTTGGTAAAATCGACGGTTGGCGATTTTCGCGTATGATCCGTTCAGGGCTATTAAAAACCCCAAAGAATACTCCTATTGTGCTCACTCCCCCCATCTACTGTGAACGCATAGCAGAAACAACCGCACGTAGTTATGGTATAGATGCCGTTATACCGTTCGAACGTCAAGATATGCTACCGCAAGTGCTGGCCAATGTGTTATCTACTCATTTAGAAAAAAGCAGTCGTTTAGACTTATTACTGCTTGAAGCTGACAGCACTAAAGCGGCTAAAATAGCCCAACAATTACAACTAAACTTTGCCTGCACCCATGTGGCAAATAACAAACAAGCATTATCTATCTATTTACAACAAAAATTTGCCATTGTGTTACTTGATGCAACCGCGGCACATGCCGGATCAGCAAGCCAATTAGTTGAAGAAATTTTACAGCACAACCCCAAGCAAGCCATTGTAACTATTATTGATACAAAAGACGCTAACCATGCTGAGCAGCTGCTGCTTTCTGGCGTCACTGATTTTATTCGCGCCCCTTATGAGCACTCATTACTCACAAAAGTATGTGACCATGCAGCACGTCGCGAAGATTTTATGGTCAGTTATGCTGAATTTGCGCAGAAAGTGGAACAGCTAAGCCAAAGCCAAAATCGTTATAAAGAGCTATTTTCAGCTCATCAGCGAATATTGTTGCACCTTAATACTGTGGTGCTTGAGTTTGATCAACAAGGACGAATTCGCTTTATCAACCCTGCATGGGAGGCGTTGAGCGGTTTTGGCATTAAAGAAACTTTGAGCAAAGCACTCTCTGATTTTTGTATTAATGACTGCAAAGAGAAACTGCTTGATACCATTAGCAGTATTTTGCAAGGCGGCGCTTTGCAACAACAGGTAGAAGTGCAAATTATTCATAAAGATGGCCGAGCTATCTGGGTTGAGTGCCGCCTGCAACTGATCAAAAACAGTAGTAACGCGGCAACAATTACTGCAACAATCGACAATATTCATGAGCGCAAGCAAGCAGAGTTACAACTGCGTCATTTAGCCTTACATGACACTTTAACCGGTTTGCATAATCGCTATTATTTTGATCAGCAACTGAACCGCATTTGCCAACCACAACGCACCTATGGCGACATTGAACACGCCTTAATTTATATAGATCTTGATCACTTTAAAATAATTAATGACAGTAAAGGCCATCAACAAGGTGATATTGTTCTAAAAGAAGTCGCGCAGCTATTTACTGCTAATATCAGTGATGAACATTTGGTATGCCGTATTGGTGGCGATGAATTTGCGGTGATCTTAAAAAATATGAATTTACTTGATGCGCACTTAATCGCAGAAAGCATTTGCATGGCAATTGAAGGTCATCAGTTTAAATCTGAAGAGCAAATATATTCTATTAGCTGCTCAATCGGCTTAACGCAAATAACCGCCGCTAACCACGATCCGAGTGAATGTTTAAAACAGGCCGACATTGCCTTGTATGTAGCGAAAAGTCTTGGCCGTAATTTAGTGCATTGTTATTCGAAAGAAGATGCCAACCATAACACCTTACAAGCAGGCTTAGAGTGGGGGCACAGTATTCGCCAAGCACTGCAGCAAAATCACATTGAACTGCATTACCAACCAATTTGGAACTTTAAGCAAGGTGGCGTGGCGTACTTTGAAGCGCTTTTACGGTTAAAGCTTGACGGAGAACTGGTTTATCCAAACCAATTTATTCCATCACTTGAATTATTAAATGATACTTACTTGATGGATCAATGTGTGATCAGTAATGCCATTGCAGCCATCGCTGCGAATCCTGAACTAAATCAAGTTGCCATTAATCTTTCGGCGCAATCGTTTTTAGATGAACGTTTATTACCGCATATCGAGTCCACCCTTGCAAAATATCAGGTCGTTCCCACTCGCGTTATTTTTGAAATCACCGAATCGGCCAGTATTAATAATTTAACCGCCACCCGCCTGATGATTGAAAAACTCAATCGCTTAGGCTGCCATTTCTCAATCGATGATTTTGGTACGGGCTTTAGTACCTTTAATTACCTTAAGCAATTGCCTGCTCAACACGTGAAAATAGATGGCTCGTTTGTTCGCGATATGCTCAATGATCCTATTGATCTTGCGCTCGTTAAAGCGATCAATGATATTAGCCGCTCCCTTGATAAACGATCAGTTGCGGAATATGTTGAAAGCAAAGAGATCTTTTTAGCACTGAAAGAAATTGGCGTAGATTATGGCCAAGGCTACTTTATTTCTCGCCCCGTACCCGTAGAAAAAATAAACCACCAGTTACAAAAAATTTCACAAAACAAAACTTTTTACGAACAATCACCTAGCTAAAACTGTTACATTTTTACACAATTCCAGCTATTTTTTTACTTCCATCTTAGAATAACTCATCTATACTTTGTCTATCGCTTGGTAAATGTCTTGTTATTATAGTGATTTTCAAAAAATAACATGACATCACTGAATGGCCACAACATACTACTTAACAACTAACATATTGTTATGAGTACTATTGTCAATTTATGGAGTGAATTATGACGCAACTAATCGTGCTATTACTGGTGGTAAACTTAGGGATAACTTACCAATGCTACCGTTATGCTGAACGTAAAGGCTACCCTGTTACAACTTTCACCTGCTTAGGGCTAATACCTTATTTTAATTTAGTGGTGTGGGTGTATTTATTATTTTTGCCAGACATTACCCCCTTCAATAAGCAATTTGAATATGAAGGACATAATGAAAAGCAGCCTTTGTAACAAAGGCTGCTTTGTTGGTCAGGGATACGTTTTTATCAAATTAAAACTGATAGCTAATTGCCTTAAGGGCTAGATCGCTGGCTTTAATGTCGCCGACGACACATTTTTTAATATCTGCTTTATTAAATATTTTGATCAAACGTTTATTGTTATCTGCTAAACCTTTGATTATAAAACTAACATGCTCATCATTTGGTAAGCTACGCAAGCCACTACCGTAATCACATAGTGTTAAACTAATGCTGGTATTAACTTGTGTTTGCAGCTTTTGCTGTTCTGCTGCTTGCTGTTTTTCGCGCTCAGCTTGCTTTGCCTGTATATCTTGACGTAATTGTTGTTGCTGCTTAGTAAGCGTAGTCTGTTGCTTTTCAAGCTTAGCAATATCTTTTTCTAATGCTTTTTTACGTTGCTCAAGCTCTTTTTCTGCGGCGCTATTATCGTGGCGACTAGCAAATTCTAGGTCACGCTTTTCACGCTCTAACTCACGTAAATCACGGCTAACATCACGCTCTTGCTCAGCAATTTCACGTACTCGCTCCGCACCTTCGCGCATAACTTCCATCGCTTGCTGATAAGCTTCTCGTGATGATTCAACGGCCTGCTCACTGAATACTTCAACTTGCTCACTAATGAATTCAACATTCACATTTGAAAAGTCAATATCGGGTAAAGGAGGTAGCGGCGCATTTGGCACGCTACTAAAAATTGTCTGCCAGCGGCTTGTGCCTCGCACATCTAACTCAAATACTACCCCCTGCTCAACTAGATAATTAGCCGAAATGGCGCGGATCTTTTTATCAGTATCCTGTTGTAAAGCACTACTTAAAATGTTTTCCATAATGCCCACTTCACGCTGAATGGCAGCCAATTCTGCTGGGGGTTGCGCCTGTAGGTTACCGCTTGCAAACGCTATAACGGTGATTATAGCGCTACTGATAAGTTGTTTATTCATGCTCTTTACTCCTAATTTTTCGCAATGGCAGCCATTGGCTGCTCTTGTACTTGTTCGGCTAAGTCGTTTAGTTGCATCCGCAGATACGCTTGATCTTGAGCACGCTGGGTTTTGATATAGCTAATTAAATTATTAATATCTTCTTGGCGCTCAACTCGTCCGGTAGCAATAGCCTCCTTTGCTAGTTGATACATATGCTGCTGCTGCAATTCATTTTGCGCAGTGATAATTTTTTGCAGCTGGTCTATTTGTTTTTGCTGTGACTCTAATAACTGCGTTTGTTTTGCTACCTGCTCAAGTAGATCTGGCACCTGCTGCTTTGGCATAACTAAAAAAACGAGCGCACAAATCATCACTGATGCTGCAACAGCCCAGGCTCCAGCCATACCAAATACACCTGCAGAAGCAAGCTGTGGCATGGTTGATTGCCGATCCCAATGTGGAACTGGCGCCGCTTTATATTCGCGGCTATGTTGCTGCCAAACCTGTGCTTGACTCATCAAGGCACGATATTCAGGATCATTTTCAAGCTGCTGTAATTGTGCATCACTCAAAACGTTCCCTTCTAACCATTGCTCAAAAAGCGACTCTAAATTAGCCATCAACGGCCTCCAAATGAACTTTTAATTTACCTAATGCACTATATAACCGCGATTTGGCGGTATTGGTGGAAATATCGAGTTGCTGCGCAATTTCTTCAAAAGTGCAATGTTGAAAAAACTTTAGCTCTACCACCAAGCGCTGCTCCCACGGTAAGTTATTCAGCATTGTTGTTAATTGTTGATGTTGAACTTGCATTAATTGGTTATTTTCCAACTCACTGTGTTCACATGCCTGTTCAGGCACTTCATCAAGGCTTTGGTAGTACTTACGGCGACGATAATATTCAACACTACGACGATGCACGATTTGAAAAACCCAAGTATGAAAGCTCGACTCACCGCGAAAGCTGGGCAAACTTTTATACACAGAGATAAACACCTCTTGCATTAAATCCATCGCATCATCAGGGTTACTGAGCATTCGCAGGCAATGGTTATAAACTTGGCTTTCATGCTGCTTAACCAGCTTAAGCCAAGCGCGTTTATTCCCTTGCTGTGCTTTGGCGATTAATGTTTCTGTTGATTGAAAAAACACGGCTCTCAATGCTTAGTTATTTTACTTATTAGGTTAGTCGATAGAGCGAGGAAGATAGTTTGGAAAAGATGAAAATAAATTAAAAAATAAATAGCTCACCTTAATGAGCTATTCTTTTGTCGTTATTAAACGGCATTGGTGTTGTAAAAAACCCTCTAATGTTTGGCTAAATAAACGAAAATCACGGATCCGCCCCGTTGTTTTACGCCATAAAATGCCAATATCACGGTACGCGTCACTTTGCGAAGGCGTGGCAAGCATGTTCTTATGCTCTAAAATACCGGCATTAATCGCCATTTGCGGCAAGAAGGTCACCCCTAACTGATGTTCAACCATACTTAATAAAGTATGCAAACTGGCCGCTTCAAATGGGTTAATACAACTTGAACGGTTTAAGTGACAGGCACTGAGCGCATGCCCAGTCATACAGTGCTCCCTTTCTAATAAAAACACGCTAGCTTCCGGTAATAAATTAAAATCTTCAATGTTCTTAGCTGGCAAGTAGTCTTTATGATGCACTAGACTAAAATGGTCTTGCGCTAATATTTGAGTATGAAACTTATCGGTGTCGTAAGGTAATGCTAATAAGGCCATATCGATATGACCATGCTCTAACTTATCCAGTAAGCTATCACTGGTGTCTTCTACTAAAACCAGCTCTAAATTAGCAAATTGTTGCTGGCAAAGGTGATATAAAGGCGCCGCTATAAAGCTGGCAATCGTTGGGATCACCCCGAGAGTTAATTTACCACTAAGCGGGCTTAAATGGCTTTTAGTTAGCTCTTTAACACTCAGTGTATCATCAATTATTTTCCGTGCTCGCTCGACAACTTCTTCGCCGATCGCGGTAAACATCAAACTGCGATTCTCACGCTCAATGAGTTGGCAGCCGAGTGTTTCTTCAAGAGTTTGAATCGCACTACTGAGTGTTGATTGCCCAATGAAGCATGCGCTCGCTGCGCGGCCAAAATGCTGATGCTGATGAACTGCCAATAAATACTGCAGCTGTTTAATACTTGGTAAGTTCGTCATACTTCCTTTACCCACAAATAAAAAGACCCCAACACCAAGGGCGTTGAGATCTTTTCAAGCTAAAAGTCTGTGCTACTTAAAAGCTGCTGGATTTAAACTCCAAAGGCAGTTCTTAGTATGTAGAAAATAACAATAGCAAGGGCAGCGCCAACTGGCAATGTAATTACCCAAGAAACTACAATGTTTCTGATCACACCCATGTTAAGAGCAGCAATACCACGTGCCATACCTACACCTAACACCGCGCCAACTAAGGTTTGCGTGGTAGATATTGGTAAACCAGTACCTGATGCAATAACAACCGTAGATGCTGCCGCTAATTCAGCCGCAAAACCACGACTTGGTGTTAAATGCGTAATGCCTTCACCAATGGTTTTGATTACTTTCTTACCTAAAATAGCCAGACCTGCAACAATACCAAAACCACCTAGAGGTAAAATCCACCATGCGATTGATGCTTGCTTAGCAATTTCACCGTTGTTTTCAACAATGTTTACAACCGCAGCAAGTGGACCAATGGCGTTAGCAACGTCATTCGAACCATGCGCAAATGCCATACAACATGCAGTTAGTACCATTAAGATAGCAAATACTTTCTCAACGTTATTAAATTGCATTTTCTTATCGGCTTTTGGATCAATTTTTAAGCGAGAAATAACCACCTTACCAATAATAGCAACAACCAGTGCAATACTAACCGCTAAGACATAACCTTCAACTGCGCCGATATTAATACCAATGTGCTTTAAGCCTTTTTTGATAGTAACCAAAGACATAATAAAGCCCGCTAAACCCATGTAAATAGGCACATAACGTTTGGCATTTTTAAGTGGTGCGTCTGTATCAAAAATCAGTTTTTGCGCACTCATAAATATCAAATACGCGATAAAGCCTGAAATTGCAGGGGTAACAATCCAACTCCCAACAATACCTGCCACTTTATTCCACTGAATCGCTTCACTGCCAACAGCAACTAATGCAAAACCAATGATAGCACCAATGATTGAGTGCGTTGTTGATACCGGCCAACCTAAAAAGGATGCAATTAACAACCAACTACCTGCTGCAAATAATGCCGAGATCATACCCAACACCATCAGTTCGGGAAGCTCTAAAAATGGTGTTGAATCGATAATACCTTTACGAATTGTCGATGTTACTTCACCGCCAGCTAAGTAGGCGCCTGCAAACTCAAAAATCATCGCAATAAAAATTGCTTGTTTAATGGTTAATGCTTTTGAACCTACCGATGTGCCCATCGCATTAGCAACGTCGTTCGCGCCAATGCCATAAGCCATAAAAAAACCGACTGCTGCGGCAATTATAATTAATACCGTGCCATAAGATGCAATGATATCCATTGTGTAACCCTAATCTTTCGTTATTGAACTGAGTGTAAATTAACGAGCTAACATCAGCTCAAGACGTGAACCTACGCGCTCTG
Source organism: Pseudoalteromonas sp. S1727 (assembly GCF_005886375.1). Taxonomy (NCBI): domain Bacteria; kingdom Pseudomonadati; phylum Pseudomonadota; class Gammaproteobacteria; order Alteromonadales; family Pseudoalteromonadaceae; genus Pseudoalteromonas; species Pseudoalteromonas sp. S1727. The sequence goes on along the minus strand of NZ_PNDT01000131.1, from coordinate 32,319 downwards.
CAATATCTGCAAGTTCGCCGACCCATTCGATGATTTTGTATAAAAACATTACATCAATTGGATTGAGGCCACCTTCAACGGCGCGTAACTGGCGGCGTATTTTGATTTGCATGTCATCCGTGTCTTGTTCAATTGCATCCAATTCAACGAGCATTTTTTCGACTAAGGTCACTTCACGACCTTTAAAACCAGTCTCTAATAACTCATCTAACTCATTAATAGCATTTGACGCTTGTTTAGTCGCATCAACACAACGAGTTACATAAGCTAGGAAATCAGTTTGAATTTCTTTTGGTATGGTCATCTCACGACCAATTACACGACCAGCAATGTCTTTTGCTTTATTAGCAATTTTGTCTTGCTGGGTGACGAGTTCGAGCAGATCTGTACGCTCTACCGGCATAAATAAGCCACGCGGTAGTTGTAAACGTATATCTCTTTTCATATCGTCGGCTTCACGTTCTAAATTACGAATGTTCAAGCGAATCTCTTCTGCTTGTTGCCATTCTTCTTTAAATACATGATTGAAAAAAGGGATCAAAGCTTTACTTGCTTGATGTACCTTCTTGATGTGATCTTCCATTGGCTTTATAGGAGATTTTGCGAATACCCCTAGAAATGCGTTTGTAGGCATAACTGACCCTTAAATCAAATTAGTATGCTTTGCGGCGTGAATTTTACAGCATTCACCGCGATTGTGAATGCTTTTATTACATCCAAGTCGCTGTAACAGCATATTAATTATAGTGGTAACAGTAAAAGCGGCAATTAGCCGCTTTCATAAAAAAACAAAGATAACGAATAATCTATAACGATTTTTCGATATCCTCTTGAGATGTATGACGAATATCTTTGCCGTTTACAAAATAAATAATGTACTCAGAAATATTTTGACAACGATCACCAATGCGCTCTAATGAACGCACTGACCACACTAGATCCATGATTTTTGGAATTGAACGCGGATCTTCCATCATGTAAGTCATAATCTGACGAGTAATTGCTTCATATTCTCGGTCAACCTTGGCGTCTTCTTTATGTACTTCAAACGCTTTTTGCACATCCATACGAGCAAAAGCATCAAGTACATCATGCAGCATTTTTGAAACTTGGCGACCCATATTTTCGATATTCACCAATAAATCTTGCTGATCTTTAGTAAACGAATCGAGGGCAACTTTAGCAATACGCTCCGCTTCATCACCAATACGCTCTAAATCTGCAATGGTTTTCGCTATGGCAATAACAAGGCGTAAATCACTAGCTGCTGGCTGACGACGAGCAATGATACGCGTGCACTCTTCATCAATGCTCACTTCCATGGCGTTTATTTTATAGTCGTTTTCACGGACCTTACGGGCCAACTCAGCATCACCATTACTTACCGCATCAAGTGCACTATTAAGTTGCTGCTCAACCAAGCCACCCATACTTAATACATGGTTGCGGACATTCTCTAGCTCTTGATTAAAGCGGCCAGAAATATGCTTATTAATATTGTGTTCCATTGTCTACCTTCTTATCAAAATTGGTTACGTCACCCGAAAATTATATGACTGATTTACTAACCGTAACGGCCGGTAATGTAGTCTTCAGTTTTCTTTTTCGCTGGGGTTGTAAACAAGGTATTGGTATTTGAATACTCAATTAACTCACCCATGTACATAAAGGCCGTTTGATCAGAAACCCGTGCAGCTTGTTGCATGTTGTGGGTAACAATAACAACGGTAAACTTATTTTTTAAATCGTTGATTAGCTCTTCAATTACCAGTGTTGAAATAGGATCCAACGCTGATGTTGGCTCATCAAGTAATAACACTTCCGGCTCAATAGCAATAGAGCGGGCAATGACTAAACGCTGCTGCTGACCACCCGATAAACCAAAAGCACTATCATGAAGACGGTCTTTTACTTCATCCCATAATGCTGCACCACGTAATGACTGTTCAACAACTTCGTCTAATTTACGTTTTTCTTTAATACCCTGTAAGCGTAGGCCATAAACTACATTTTCGTAGATTGATTTAGGAAATGGGTTCGGGCGCTGAAACACCATACCTACATTACGACGTAGCGCCGCTACATCAACACTTTTGTCATAGATGTTCTGGCCATGAAGTAAGATTTCACCTTCAATACGACAGCTATCTACCAAGTCGTTCATACGATTAATACAACGTAACAATGTTGACTTACCGCAGCCCGATGGCCCGATAAATGCCGTTACTTGGCCTTTAGGAATGTTCATACTTACTGAGCTAAGCGCTTGTTTTTCACCATAGTAAAGATCTAAGTTTTTGATCTCGAGTGCTGTTTGCTCGGTGCTTAAATTGTCTAAATCCAATTTCAAACTACTGCTTGATTGGTTTACTTGTGGAGCGACTGTAATCATGTTTGTTACCTATAAAATCTTTACTAATTATTGATCAAGCGATCTAAACTTTTCACGTAAATGGTTACGTATGCCGATTGCGGTAATATTCAGGGTAATAATCACTGATACTAGCAAGAATGCGGTGGCATAGACTAACGGACGAGCCGCCTCAACATTCGGGCTTTGGAAACCAACATCGTATATATGAAAGCCTAAGTGCATGAACTTGCGATCTAAGTGAAAGTACGGGAAGTTGCCGTCAAGCGGTAATGTCGGTGCCATTTTTACAACACCAACTAACATTAACGGCGCAACTTCACCGGCAGCACGGGCAACCGCTAATATTAAACCTGTCATTATAGCCGGACTTGCCATTGGTACAATGATACGCCATAAGGTTTCCGCTTTCGTAGCACCTAATGCTAATGAACCATGACGTACCGTACTTGGAATACGTGATAAGCCCTCTTCCGTTGATACAATTACAACTGGTAAGGTTAAAATAGCCAAGGTTAGCGCTGACCACATTACCCCTGGTGTACCAAATACAGGGCTTGGTGATGCTTCAGGGTAGAATAGCTGATCTAAGCTGCCACCTAATACATAAACAAAAAACCCTAAGCCAAATACACCGTAAACAATAGAGGGGACACCTGCTAAGTTAATTACCGCGATGCGGATCATTTTAGTTACTGCATTTTTCGCTGCGTACTCATGTAAGTAAATAGCTGCCACAACCCCGAACGGCGTGACTATCACAGCCATCAGCATAACCATAAACACTGTACCAAAGATTGCCGGAAATACACCGCCTTCAGTATTCGCTTCACGGGGGTCATCTGCTACAAATTTACCTAGCTGTACAAAATAGTGACCTAATTTTGCAAAAAAGCCCATGTCATTTGGAAACCAAAAGTCCAGTACTTGGTATAGCGGTAAAGTAACGATTTCACCGCGCATATCTTTTACAGTTACTTGGTCACGTTTAGCTTGTTTACGCAGTGCAAACAATTGCTTTTCTAACACGCTATATTCAGCTCTTAATTCTGCGCGAGCTTGTGCCAGCTCTGCAACGCGCTCATCGGTTAAAGCATCATCAAGTAAATACGACTTCTCTTTTAAGCGTAGGCGCTCTAGTTCGTAGTTAATATGGCCAATATCACCGTTTTGTAAATCAAGGGCTTGCTCATTTAAATCAACGGCACGATCTACTAATTCTTCTAATACGGCGATTTTATTGCCGGTAACAACCTCACCGTCTTTAATAACTTGCTCAACATAGCCGTAAAAGTTACCGTTTTTACTACGCTCAAATACAGCGATAGCGGCAGGTTTAGTATTTGATTTAATGTCGGTCTCAAGTACCCAACGAAAATCTAAGTCTACGTACTCACGGTTACCGGTTTTAATCAAAAAGCGTTCTAACTGCTCTTTATCGAAACCAGATAAATCAATACCGGTAGCTTCAAGGCGCGATTTTGGCACCATTTCACGGTCATAGATTTCACCAATAACAGTCTGTTGTGCAACTGAACCTTGCAACTCGAGCTGTACAACTTGTGATGGCCAGAAAAAGCTTAATCCTTTCCAAGCAATCATGGCTAATAACCCTAATACAGAAATCAGACTGATACTAACCGCACCACCTGTCATCCATATCCAAGGAGAACCTGACTTAAACCACTGCTTTACCATGTCGTGTCTCCTACTTACATCGAGCTGTATTTATCACGCAACTGCTGACGAACAAACTCAGCAATTGTGTTAAAAATAAAGGTGAATATGAATAATACAAATGCGGCTAAGAATAGAATTCGATAGTGTGAACTACCCACTTCCGACTCTGGCATTTCTACTGCGATATTAGCTGCTAAAGTACGCATACCTTGGAAAATGCTCCAATCCATTATTGGCGTGTTACCTGTTGCCATCAGTACGATCATGGTTTCACCTACGGCGCGACCGAGGCCCATCATCACTGCTGAGAAAATACCTGGGCTGGCAGTTAATAGCACAACACTTACCAATGTTTGCCATTGCGTTGCTCCCAGCGCTAATGAACCATTTGATAAATGCTTTGGCACACTAAACACAGCATCTTCTGCAATTGAGAAAATAGTTGGAATAACCGCAAATCCCATTGCAATACCAACAACTAGAGAGTTACGTTGGTCAAATGTCATACCAAGTTCATTCGTTAAATATTGACGCACATTACCGTCAAACATCCAAAGTTCGATTGCGCCACTCATCGCAAATGCTAACCAGCCAATTAACAACAACACTGGAATAAGTAAAATTGAATGCGCCCCATCTGGTACACGGTGACGAATACTTTGTGGTAATTTGGTCCATGCAAATGCGGTTAATAGAATTCCCACTGGCAGCATAAACAATAAGCCGACAATGGCTGGCAAGTGCTCTTCAATAAGTGGAGCAAGCCACAAACCCGCTAAAAATCCTAAGATTACAGTTGGTAATGCTTCCATAATTTCTACGGTTGGTTTCACTACTTTGCGTAATGAGCCAGACATAAAGTAAGCAGTGTAAATTGCCGCAGAAAGTGCGATTGGCACGGCAAATAACATCGCATACATTGCAGCCTTGATAGTACCGAACGAAATTGGCACTAAAGAGAATTTTGATTCAAAATCATCCCCCGCCGAGGTTGATTGCCAGATATAACCTGGCTCTGGGTAACCTTCGTACCATACTTCTTGCCATAATGCCGACCAGGTTACTTCTGGGTGTTCATTGTGAATTTCAACCACAGTAAGTTTACTATCCGCTAAGATAAGCGCCGCATTTGAGCGCGGTGCAACAGCAAAGTTTTCAATCGGGCCGTCACTGATTTTGCCTTGCCATAATTTAGCTTCACTGGTGGTGTAATACACACCAAGCTCACCGTTACTACTCGTGGTAAAGAAAGTACGACGATAGAACTCAGTGAAGATATCTAACTTAGGTTGTTTTGACGTTTCAAAAGCACGTATTTTTTGATATTCACGCCCAGTATCCGTGTTAACTTCAAACCACTGTGATACTTCGCCATTATCATTAGCCAGCATCAATGAATTAGCGCCAGCTAATAACTGTGCCGCCACTAAGTTGGCATTTTCTTCATTTGCAGCCAGCATCTGAATCAGCTCAACTTCACCTGGATAACGCGTATCATAAACATAAATTTGATTGGCTGAACGAACAAAAGTACGGGTGGTATCTGGTGACATTAATAGTTGGTCAACACGCCCTTCCACATCAAGTTCGGTGCGCTCAATGAGCCACTCAACTTCACCGCTGAACATGTTTTCTTCAGCAACAAAGCTACTAAAAATAACGCGCTTGTCTTCAGTTTGTGCCACAACGGCGGTTTTATCTTCAAAATGACTGAAAGCAAACTGTTTAATTGCGGCACCTTCAGCGTCAACTTGTAATGGTGAATCCTCACCAAGCGGATAACCTAAGCGCGGTGTTAATTGACGTTCATTATTAGGAAACGTGACTAAAAACTTAGGGGCAACTAAAACCACTGAGCCGTTTTCAAGTCCGTATGCATAGTGCCCTTGAAAAGGGGCGCTAACGGCAAAACTGCTCACATCGCTCTCTAGTGGAATCGCTAAGCTTTGAAGTTTCTTACCGAAACTTTGTTTCTCAACACTATAGAAATCAACGCTGCCTTGTTGGCTTAGTAAAAAGGCCACTTCGGTTTGTTCTTCTACACCTAAACCTACAATTTGCTCTGCATTACTTAGCGGAAAGCTATCACGTGTCTCTACTTTCGCTGATTCGAAAATAGGTTGCACAACGTACAACAAATAGAAAAATATCAATAGCAAAGCTATCAATACCATAATACCGCCAGCGGTAATGCTAAATTGGGCAAACCGATCTTTGAATAGACGGCTTCTATCCGTATTAAAAGACGGTTTATTCGGATTGGAAGTCATCGAAACACCTATAAATCTTAACGTTGGTTAGATTATATTTCACCAAGATGACAGTATTGTTACAAGCGTCATAATTGCTTAGGGTTTGTCGTTATATTCATTACAACCAATTAAACACTGTTGATATTCAACATGTTAAAAGTTTATGACAAATTGAAAAACTTTCAACTTAGTGATTTATTATTAAATAACATAAGTTTAGAGAATTCATCTGATAAACTCACACTATATTACTGTTTTTAAATTGAACTAATGGTAAAAAAATTGGACAAATTTGGAGGCTGAGTCAATACTCAATTCGGTTCTTTTTAATATAACAACAATTTCATGCCTGAGCATTTATTATTTAATTACGGCACCTAAAGGATTTATTATATGAAGCAATTAGTTATAACAATTTTGGGGCAAGATCGCTCTGGACTTGTGGAGGATATTTCCTCTGCAATTTTAAATCATCATGGTAACTGGCTTACCAGTAATTTAAGCCATTTAGCAGGCCATTTTGCTGGTATTATTGAAGTAGCAGTCCCTGCTGAACATTTGCAAGAATTACAAGACTCGCTACACAGCCTACCACAGTTAGAAGTGCGCATTGAAACTGGCACTGATGAACTACCTGATACACCAGCTGAACAGCTTAACTTTGTGATCACAGGTAATGACCGCCCTGGCATTATTCAAGAGCTTGCAGGCGTGCTACGTCACAAAGGTGCAAACATCACCCACTTAAACTCTAAACAGCAAAGCGCACCAAACTGGGGAGTGCCTATTTTTAGCGCAGTAGCTACAGTTGCGCTACCTACAGGGATGAATAAAGACGAAGTAGTCGCAGCATTAGAAGCCATTACCTCAGATCTAATTGTTGATATTGAAGACGCTTAAGCCACTGTAATACGCAGCCCTTAACACCTATTGGCGTGTCACAAAAGTGACACGTTTGTCATTTTTTTGTCATCTAAGTACTTTATATTTTGTTCAGTTACTATCCAAGGAATAGAATATGAACGCCTGTGCTGATGTACCTCAAACGATTAATTATTTCGCCCCAGAGTTAAGTTGGCTGTCTTTTAACGATCGCGTATTACAAGAAGCGCGAGATAAAAGTAACCCAATTATTGAGCGCATTCGTTTTTTGGGGATTTTTTCAAATAACATGGATGAGTTTTTTAGAGTTCGTGTTGCCGATGTTAAACGTCGTATTTTATTAAACAAACTCCCTGATACCAACTTTGATGAAGACGAAATTTTACTGACTCAGATTCAACAAAAAGTACTGCAGTTAGGCAAAAAATTTAACCAGATCCACGAACAAATTTTAAAAGATCTGATTGCTCACAATATTCATGTTGACCGACCTGAGCAGCTGAGTGAGTTTCATACCAATTGGTTAAGAAAGTTTTTCTTCGATAACGTATTACAGCATATCTCACCTATTTTATTAGATGAAAACAAAGATTATTCAGATCAAATCAACGATACCATGACGTATATGTTTGTTGAGATGAGTAATGACAAAAGCCATTACGCCATGCTTGAAGTGCCAACCGATCGCGTGCCTCGATTTATTATTTTACCGCCTGAGAAAACTCGTCGTCATAAAACTATTGTGATGTTAGACGATATTATTACCTTCTTCTTAAGTGATATTTTTAGTAGTTTTTTTGACTTTGATAACATTCAGGGTTACGCCATAAAATTAACCCGTGATGCAGAATACAACCTCGATGATGAATTAGAAGAAGGTATTTTAGATAAAATGTCTAAGGGTCTTAAACAACGCATTTATGCCGAGCCAGTGCGATTAGTTTATGATCAAACAATGCCTGAATCGATGCTCAAAGTAATGAAGAAGCGCTTAGGCGTTACTCACCACGACGCCTTGATCCCCGGCGGCCGCTACCGTAATTTTAGAGACTTTATTGGTTTTCCCAATGTTGGCCGTCAATATTTAGAGAACAAACCACTGCCCGCTTTACAAAGTACAGCCTTTAACAACCATGCCAGTATATTTGCAGCGATTAGTCAACAAGATATCTTACTTTACTATCCGTATCATACATTTAACCATTTGCTAGAGTATGTTCGCCAAGCTGCATTTGATCCTAATGTGACACAAATTAAGGTCAACATTTATCGCGTAGCGAGCAAGTCACGGCTTATATCGTCACTTATTAATGCCGCAAAAAATGGCAAGAAAGTAACGGTAATGGTTGAGCTTAAAGCACGTTTTGATGAGCAAAATAATATTGAGTGGGCAAAAGTGCTCAGTAGTGCCGGTATTAAAGTTATTTTTGGCATTCCTGCACTCAAAGTACACAGTAAGTTATGTATTGTGCACCGCCGCGAGAAAGGCCAAATCGTTAAGTACGCCCATATCGGCACTGGCAATTTTCACGAAAAGACCGCAAAAATCTACACTGACTTTAGCTTATTCACTAAGCATCAAGGCATTTGTGATGAAAGCGATAGCGTATTTAAATTTATTGAAAGTAGCTATAAACCCTTTGTATTTGAACACTTAATGATTTCGCCAGTAAACGCAAGACAACTGCTAATTGGTTTAATTCATCAAGAAATTGCTCATGTCGAAAGTGGTAAACAAGGTAAAATAACATTAAAAATAAATAACTTAGTTGATAAAGAGCTAGTCGATTGTTTGTACTTAGCGGCGCGTAGTGGGGTTAAAATTAGGATTATAGTTCGTGGTATGTGCTCTTTAGTACCGGGCCTTACTAACTTTAGCGACAACATCCGCGTTATTAGTATTGTTGATCGTTTTTTAGAGCACCCACGCGTGATGGTGTTTGCTAATAACGGTGATGAAAAAGTGTATATTTCATCCGCAGATTGGATGACTCGTAACCTTGATCATCGGGTTGAAGTGGGTGTGCCTATTTATGATGAAAAGCTCAAACAACTGATCATCGATGTACTTGAGCTACAATTTAAAGATCGCACCAAAGCGCGTATTATTGATAGTGAGCAAAAGAACCATTATGTAAGACGCGGAAATCGTAAGAAAATTCGCTCGCAAATTGCAATTTACGATCACTTAAAAAAATGGGAAGGCAATTATAATAATGAATGATTATCCCTCAATAGCTGCGGTCGATTTAGGCTCCAACAGTTTTCACTTGGTCGTTGCCAGAGAAGTCGATGGCTCTTTGCAAATTCTTCACAAAGAAAAGCAACGGGTTTATTTAGCTGATGGCTTAGATGATAGAAACCAACTAAGCCAAACTGCGATAGACAGAGCATTGGCTGTATTGAAACAGTTTGCCAACACGCTGCAAGACTTTCCAGCAAGTAACGTAAAAATAGCCGCAACCTATACATTACGACGTGCTAAAAATATTAATTCATTTTTAACTCAAGCAAGTAACGTTTTCCCCTACCATATTGATGTGATCTCAGGTCAAGAGGAAGCCCGGTTAATTTATCAAGGTGTTGCTCATTATATTCATCATGATGAAAACCGTTTAGTGATTGATATTGGCGGCGGTAGTACCGAGCTCATTATTGGCAAGCATTTTAAACATAAGCTGCTCTCAAGTCGCAATATGGGCTGCGTAAGCTATACCAAGCAATTTTTTGCCGATGGTATTATTAACGACAAACGTTTTAACAAAGCACAAATAAAAGCCGAGCAAGAACTTGAAGTTATTTTTGCCAATTATATTAATACTGGCTGGCAATCTGTAGTGGGCACCTCCGGCACTATAAAATCAATACTTGCGATGATCAGTGCTAATGACCCTGAACAAAAAAATATCACCTTAGAGCGGTTACTTGAACTAAAAACCCAATTTATTGCTGCAAAAACCATTGATAACTTATTAATTGAAGGTTTAAGCCCTGAGCGCCAAGTAAGTATTTGTGGTGGCTTGGCTATTTTAATTGCTATTTTTCAGCTATTTAATATTACTGAAATGGATTATAGCGACTTTTCACTACGAGAAGGCCTGCTCCATGAAATGCAGCAAAAATTAGCGCTTAAAGATATACGTACCAACACTATTGCTAATTTAAGCGAAAGAAACACAATCGATAAGGTTCATGCTCAACGTGTTGCAAACACTGCTGACTGGTTATTCCTACAAGTACAAAAAGAATGGCAACTTGACTCGTTAGATAATCATCAGCTGTTGCTATGGGCTGCACAGTTACATGAGGTAGGTTTAGGAATCAACTCATCGGGCTTACATAAGCATAGTGCGTATGTGGTTGAAAATAGCCAATTACCTGGATTTACGCAGCAGCAACAAACATTGCTTAGCTGCATGATACGCTTTTACCGTAAAAAAGTGCGTTTAGAGCAATTTCCAACGCTACTTTCAGTACCACACTTTCAAATATTGCAATTAATTGTCTTACTGCGATTAGCAGTATTACTTAACCAAAAGCGCTTGAATGACCAGCATCAGGAGTTAGCAGTTTCTGTAAAAGGTAATAGTATGTTATTGCAGTTTCCACTGGGCTGGCTCAGTGAGCAAACCTTGCTGCATGCAGATTTACAGCAAGAGCAAAAGTATTTGAAAAAAGTGGGATTTTTAATCGATTTTGTTTAGATACAAAACGGGATAAGTGCTATCCCGTAAGCTACTTTACTTATCAACTGAATATTATGGCCTGTTGATCTTTGCGGATTAAAATTTGTTCAAACAAGGGGCGGTTTAATCACGGCGTGAGGTTTGTAACCTAGTGGACTAAGTAAAAGCCGAGCAACAAAGAGTAAATCGCCCCTTGGCAGAACCCAAAGGGCAGCGCCTGTTTGGTATTGATGCTGCGTTATCGCCTATTTATGGGGAATAACCACACTACATAGGCGTTGCCTTGCCTAAATACCTAACAGACTGCTGCAAATTTAACCTTGAAAGGTCAACAGGCCCTAGTATCAGTTACATATCCATATGGCGATTAGCGCTTTGTATCATTTGCTTTAAGCCTTGCTGCTCAAGCTCTAGCAATTGCGCTAACTTCTCTTTACCTGCGGGGGTTTCTGCACGACTAAGTAAGTATTCATAAAGGTTGATTACTTTTTTATGCTGCTGAGATAAGTAACCCTGCATGACTTGCTCATCAACACGGGTATCACGATCTAAATCGGTGAAATTGATCAACTCTGGGTTTTCAGCAAAGTACTCGTAACAATAAGTATCTAACGTATTTATTTCGGTGATAGCTTTAAAACCAACCATATCCTCAGCTAACTTTTTTTCGTACTCAACAAAGTAATCGGCGAGCATTCGATTATGCTCCGCTAACCCCTCTCGAAGACTAAAAAAATTTGCCGCCATTTGCGTATGAAAAAGCACAGTCCAATCGTACACTTCTTGTATTGTTTTAACTTGCATGTGTGTTCCTTACTTAATTAAGCCTGCTAACAAGGCTATAGCAAAAACGTGTTATAAGAATATTGCTAAAAACGTGCCATTAAAAAGTTAATTAAAAACAAGTGGGTATTAAAATCCTGTTACTTAAACTCGTATAAGTTACAAGTAACAGGGTAATTTTTATAGGGTGGCGGTAAAAAGGGAGCAACAATCGTAAAAAGCCAAATAAAAAGAGGACAGGCATATATTTTTCAAAAAGTTGTGCACTTCACCTATCAAAGACAAATGTCCTTTTACTAATTAAAAGCCACTATTTACAAGTTAAGAAACATTAAAAATAAAAAAGGACAGGCATATATTTTGTCAGAAGATTTTGTACTTCCCCTATCGAAGGTAATCCTCGCATTCCTTTATTGCACGCTGTTAATTGCCAAACTTCGAGCTGAATAACTTAAAAAGGTTCAACTATTCAACCTGTACCTTTATACCATTTGACATCGTTGCTGGCGGCGTGCTGCTTTAATCGTTGTTTACTGCCTGCAAAATTTGAATATTGATGTCTAAATCGCTTTACGGATTCAAGCCATTGCGCTTCTTCTATATTCAAAGTAAGTAGCGCTTTAGGGACTGTGTGGTTTATATGCCCTTTTTTCTTTGGATCTATGTGTCGGCCACTCCAATCTACTAATTCAATGTAATCTAGCAAGGCAAAGGGAATTGTATGTTTGATGTCATTACCACCAAATGGTTTTAGCTGTGCAGGTTGGCTTTCATGTTGGATATTATCTTTTTGCTTGAGGGACTTATTCGCTTTCATTACGTCTGCGGTAAAAGCTTTGAAATGCGCTATACGCTCTTGAATTGAGGTAAAATCACTGTCTTCGAGGGTATCTGCTATATTTGCTCTGATAGGATTTAAATCGACATAGGCCATGCAACTAAGTACTGCTGTTTGATCTAATAACGCCTGTGACTTATAGCGCCCTTCCCAGTACTTTCCGGTGCAGTTATCCTCTTTATTGGCTTCGCGGGCTATATATTCATTGAGGTTTTTCATATACCAGCTAATGTCATACAACCTTTCTCGCCATTTAGCGATGATCTCATTGAAGAAAAGTAAACTAGGTTCATCTAACTGCTCACCATTTATGTAGCGATCAACCAACATGTGACCATTATAGAGTTGATACCAGCGCTTAATTACTTCTTCATCAGACCACTCAAGGGCTTGTTGCCTATTCACATTTACAACGAGGTGGTAATGGTTGCTCATAATCGCGTAGGCTGCGATTTCGATGGCAAACACGCTACTTAATAGCTTTATTCGCTCTACAAGCCACTCTCTTCGGTGATCAAAGTTTTTACCCGTGTGTTTATCATTTCCACACAAGTATGCTTGTCTAACACAACGAGCGATTAAATGGTAATAGGATGTGGATGCTAAATCAATCAGGTTTTTTCTTGCGCGAGTCATAAAGTATCAGCTCCAGTCAAACTGTATATAATAACAGTAGTTGATACTATGGTTTTTGCAAAAAATTTTGTGCCTGTCCTATTTTATTCATGCTGCCTACAAAAATTGGAGGTAGTCGCAGTAGCTGTTTTACGAGACTCTGCGACTCTGATCAAACAAAGTTTGAGGGGCGCTGTATTTTTAATTCAACTTTATGAATTTATACTCCGCTTACGCCATAGCAAATACACTGCGGGTAGCACTAACAAGGTTAGAACGATGGCGCTGAACATGCCGCCGACCATGGGGGCGGCGATGCGGCTCATTACTTCGCTGCCAGTGCCTGTGCCGTAAAGTACGGGGAGCAAACCGATGATTATGGTTGCGACTGTCATCATCACTGGGCGTACTCGCAGGCCTGCACCTTCTACTATAGCTTGCTTAAGCTCGACAAAGCTAAGCGTTGTGCCGGCTTGTTGTGCTTGCGCGCATTTTTCATTGTAGGCTTGGTTTAAATACACCAACATGATCACGCCAATTTCCACCGCGACCCCGGCAAGGGCAATAAAGCCCACACCCACGGCGACTGAGAAGTTAAAGCCTTCTAAGTACATAAGCCAGATACCGCCAATCATTGCCAGCGGTAGGGTGGCCATTATAATGGCTACTTCTACAAAGCTTCGAAAGTTGAGGTACAACAGCACGATAATAATCGCTAATGTCAGAGGTAATACATAGGCGAGCTTGTCTTTGGCGCGCTCCATGTACTCATATTGCCCCGCCCAAGTTATTGAGTAACCCGCTGGTAGCACTAGCTTTTCGTCAAGCACTTGGCGCGCATTATCTACATAACTGCCAATATCAATGCCATCAATATCAATAAAGCTCCAACCATTTAGCCGTGCGTTTTCACTTTTGATCCCCGGTGGGCCGTCTTCAATAAATACATCCGCCACATCAGCAAGCGCTATACGCTGACCTGATGGGGTTACGATTGGCAATAACATCAGCTCTTCAGGTGAATCGCGGTAATCTTGTGGGTAGCGTAAATTGACTGGATAACGCTCTTGCCCTTCGACCGTTTCGGTTACATTCATACCCCCTATCGCTGTAGCGACCACTTGCTGTACATCAGCAATGTTTAAGCTATAACGAGCGGCTTTTTCGCGATTGATATCCACTTTGATATAACGGCCACCAGCAACACGCTCAGAATATACCGAGGCAGTGCCGGGTACATCTTTTAGTAAGACTTCAATCTGCTGGCCAATTTTTTGAATTTCATTCAAATTTGGCCCCGCGACTTTAATGCCTACTGGCGTTTTAATGCCCGTTGCCAGCATATCAATACGGGTTTTTATTGGCATAACCCAAGCATTTGTCAGTCCTGGGAATTTCACTAAACCGTCGAGCTCTTTTTTCAGTTTCTCTAAGGTCATGCCTTCGCGCCACTGCTCTTTTGGCTTAAGCTGAATAAAGGTTTCAATCATGGTCAGTGGTGCGGGATCGGTGGCAGTTTCTGCGCGGCCTACTTTACCAAACACGGTTAACACTTCAGGCACGCTGGCTATCAGTTTATCGGTTTGTTGTAAAATCTCCCGCGCTTTACCAATCGATAAACCTGGGTAAGTAGTTGGCATATACATTAAATCGCCTTCATCCAGCGGCGGTATAAACTCACTGCCAATTTTATTCACCGGATAAAAACCAATAATTGCTACCACCAGCGCTAACACTAAAGTCATTTTAGGAAAGCGTAAGACCGTATTAAGTAGTGGCTTGTAAGTATTGACCAGTAAGCGATTAACCGGATTTTTTTGCTCTGAAATGACTTTGCCACGTATAAAATACCCCATTAATACTGGCACTAAGGTAATTGCCAAGCCCGCAGACGCTGCCATTGCATAGGTTTTAGTGTACGCCAGTGGTGCAAACATGCGCCCTTCTTGCGCTTCTAAAATAAACACTGGCATAAAGCTGACGGTAATGATCATTAAACTAAAGAACAGCGCGGGGCCGACTTCACTGGCTGCATCGCTCACCACTTGCCAGCGGTTTTCATCCGTTAATGGGGTTTTTTCCATGTGCTTATGCATGTTTTCAATCATCACTATCGCGCCATCAGTCATTGCACCTATGGCAATGGCAATACCGCCGAGCGACATGATATTGGCGTTAATGCCTTGCCAATACATGATGATGAACGCCGTTAAAATCCCCAGCGGTAAAGTAATAATCGCCACTAAGGATGAACGCACATGGAACAAAAATACAATGCAGATAAGCGCCACCACCACTAACTCTTCGAACAACTTGCTGGTGAGGTTATCTACTGCATTTTTGATCAGGTTAGAGCGGTCATACACAGGCACAATTTCAACCCCAGCAGGCAAGCCTTTTTTGAGTGATTCGAGCTTTGCTTTTACCAGCTCTATGGTTTTTTGTGCGTTTTCGCCATAGCGCATTACCACCACGCCACCTGCAACCTCACCTTCACCGTTTAACTCAGCGATGCCTCGGCGCATTTGTGGACCAAGGCGAATATCGGCAACATCGCGTAACTGTAGCGGTGTGCCATTAGCATTAACGCCCAGTGGAATAGCCTCTAAATCAGCCACGCTTTTAATATAACCAGTACTGGTTACCATGTATTCGGCTTCGGCCATTTCTACCACTGAGGCACCCATTTCTTGGTTGCCTTGTTTGATGGCTGTTTGTATTAAACTCAGCGGAATACCGTAGGCACGTAATTTATCTGGCTCTACATTGACTTGATATTGTTTCACCATACCGCCCACTGAAGCCACCTCAGACACCCCAGGGACAGTTTGTAATTCAAATTTTAAAAACCAATCTTGTAAGCTACGTAATTGGCTAATATCGTGTTGATTGGTTTTATCCACCAGCGCATATAAATAGATCCAACCAACACCTGTGGCATCTGGGCCAAGCTCAGCGGTTGCGCTTTCTGGTAAACGACTGGCTACTTGGCTCAAATACTCCTGTACTCGGCTACGAGCCCAGTAAAGGTCGGTTTTTTCATCAAAGATGACATACACGTAAGAATCACCAAAAAATGAAAAGCCACGCACAGTTTGCGCCCCTGGCACTGAGAGCATAGCGGTGGTAAGTGGAAATGTAACTTGATCTTGCACCACTTGCGGCGCTTGCCCAGGGTATGAGGTTTTAACAATCACCTGCACATCAGATAAATCCGGCAAGGCATCAACCGGGGTATTTTTTACCGCAAATACACCGCCACCAATTAGTATTGCGGTTATAAGCAAAACAAAAAAGCGATTAGTCACAGACCAACGAATAACTGCTGCTATCATAACGCCCCCTAGTGTCCGCTGTGTGATTGCATTGAGGGTTCAACATCAATACGGCTAATAACAAATTCCCCCCCTTGCAAACTAAAGGTAAATGTTATTTGTTGTGCAGCTTCAAGCGTTGTTAAATCAACGCTATCAGCAAATACAAAGTCTAGTGTGGCGGGTGCTCGGTGCCATTTTTCGATTGCGCCGCGACTAATATTGGCTACTCGCGTGGTTTTATCAATACTGTTAATCGTGCCCTTTACGGTGGCAGTATTGGCCGCATCAACCATCACATGGCTTGAGTCCATAATATGAATACCGCTTACGACATAACCACCTTCAGCTTGCTTAGTCAGCTCAAAATGCAGAGTTTGACCTGGTTGTAACGCGCTAATATCAACACTTTCAGCAACCATAAAATCCATTGTCATGCTGGGCCAGTCAAGTTCATCTATTGGTTCGTGGCTAATATTCACCATTCGCTGATCTGCCATTACATGGTTGATAACCCCTTTTCCCCACACGCTGGTGATAACTTGTGGCGCTTGCATCCGCTTAAAATCAGAGCTTTTACTTGATTCTGAATCTAATAAGAACTGCGCAGAAGTCACTACTTCATCGTCGGCTTTAATGCCCGCTAAAATTACAGCATCATTATTATCACTACGGCCAAGTTCCACCGCGACTGACTTAAAACGGCCTTCGCCTAGAGCAACAACAACGCGGTCTTGAGAACCTGTGCGGATCACCGCTTGTTTTGGCACAATTAGCTGCTGCTCGCTGGCTTTAGCATGAATGCTCACTTGTGCAAACATGTTCGGTTTTAGTTGGTGATCTTGATTGTTAAAACGTAAACGTACCCGCAGCGTACGGTTTTTGGCATCCAACGTTGGGTATATATAATCAACCTTACCGCGCCAGCTTTGCCCTGCGATGTAATCAAGGGTCATGGTTACGGGTAAGCCTACTTCAATCAATTGTGCTTGGCGTTCAAATACCTCAGCTTCAACCCATACTTCATCCAACTGAGCAATACTCATCATAGAAGTACCAGGCTTTACATAAAAGCCTTCGCGTACATTAAGCTCATCGACCACGCCACTTTGGCGTGCATAAAAGGTAATATTTTGCATCACCTTTTTATTGGTTTGTAAGCGTTCAACAAAACCGTCCGATACATTTAACGCCTTTAAACGTGCCTTTGCTGCACGAATAAGCACAGGGTTGTTACGATTCACCGCCAGTACAAACTCTTCTTGAGCGTTAACTAGCTGTGGAGAATACAAGGTATACAGTGGCTCTCCTTGTTTAACTTGATCGCCTGCGGCTTTAACATATAAGGTTTCAAGCCAGCCTTCTACCCGAGGGTGAATATGCACTTGCTGATCTTGGTTATACTGTACGTAGCCTACCGTGTTCACTTCGCTTTGCAGTGCTTTACGTTGTACTTTGGCAGTTCTAACACCTAGGTTATTGATCACAGCGGGCGAAATTGTCACCGCACCGGGGCCGTCTTGATCGTTCTCTTCGCCTTCTGCATAAACAGGCACTAAATCCATGCCCATAGGCGAGAGTCCTGGTTCATCACGTCGATAGTTACTATCCATTGGCGCCACCCAGTACAAGGGCTTCTTTTCTGTGTTGGTACTGACTGTATGCGTACTATCTGTCAGTAGGGTTAAGCTCGTTGTCGCAATGGCTGCACCAACGAGTGCGGCAATAAGCAATTTTAAATTAGTGTTCATCATGCTCTCCTGCTAATAGCTCGGCCATCACAGCAGCGTCTTTGCTACTGGCGTAATAATTCAGGCGAGCAATAATAATTTGTTGATCTATCTGGATATTTAACGCGTCTATTTTGGCATTGAGTTCACTGATACGGGCGCGCATTACTTCAGAGAAATCACCATCATCGCGGGTGTAGGCATTTAATGTCGCTTGTGCTTGCTCAGCCATTTGAGGCAGTAGTTTAGTTTGATAAAGGGCGTCACGCTTTGCCAACCGTGCTAATTGGCTAAACTCTTTAAAGTACATACCTTTGAGCTTTTGTAAGGCAATCAATTTTTCAGTTTTAACGGCTTCAGCCGTGGCGATCGCGGCATTGACTTGTTGGTCTTGGCGGTTATCAGTAAACAGCGGTAAATCAATACTAATACCGACAGAAAACAGATCGGCGCGGGAGTCACCCATTGGCGTATCGTCACGATAACCATAGCCCATATTCACGCCGAGCTGTGGTTTATAACCTTGCTTAGCAACATCGATTTCAGTTTGCTTTGCCGCGACAGTTTGCTCAATTGCAACGATTGCAGGGTGCGCCATTAACAATGGCATTAGCTGTGTAAACTCAAGCTGGTCAAAATCAACCAATGGTATTATGTCACTGCGATTAGCACTTACCGGTTGAGTTAACATATTGATTGGCAACCATTGTGACAAACGCTTTTTAGCACTTTCAAACTGTTGTTCGAGCATTACTAGCTTATCTTCAAGGCGAGTTAATTCTAACTGGGCGCGAATAATATCTTGCTGGCGAGTATTACCGACCGAGCTGGCATAACTTGATTCTGTAATATCAATCAGCTGCGAGAACAATGCCTTATCTTGCTCAATTAAAGCGATGCTTTGCTGTGCTCGATACGCATTGAGCCAAGATTCAATAACAATGGTTTTTACTTGGGCAAGTCTATCTGCGCGTAACCAAGGATATTGCTGCGCTGATTGTGCTAACGCATGCTGTTTCAGCGCAAGGCTATCACCACGACTAAACATTTGACTCACGCCCACTTTGAACTGAGTCATTCCTTCTTGATCAAAGGCAAAGCCATCTGTAGGAAGGTTCATTAGCCCAACAGTCAAAACGGGATCTGGCAACGTGCCCGCCGCTAAGCTTTGTGCTTGCACTGCTGCTTGCTGATACTTATTGGCTGTTAACCAAGGTTCATTATTAAGTGCATAGCTAAGCGCTTGTTCAAGACTTAACTCATTACTGTATGCTGGGTTTGCCGCTGCTAGCAAAATCGCTAAAAAAATGGCTTTAAATACTGCTAAGTGATTCATCACTTACTCCACTAAAATTAAAAAAAGGATTAAATTTAGAGGCAGAAAAGGTGATTTATATAAATTTTAGACGCACCTATCCTGCAATTAAGCAGACATAGGAGGGCGGTAAAGCGAGCTGGCTATACGGTGTTGATTTTGCGAGATGTGAAGTTGTACTTTTTCAGACGGCGATAATAATGTGGTAAATAAACCATCCATACTCAGCATTGAATGTGCAGAGCATGCACTAACAGGGCAACCACATTCTTGATTGGCTGTTGTGTCGTCATCACAACAATCCATATTCATCATGCCAGCAGACATATCATGATGCATATCATTATTATCCATCATGCTTGACTGTGAGTGACTCATGTGGGGCATTTCACAACTCATAGTTACAGACGCAACAGCTTGACCCACTAAAGTGAGTAACAAAACAATGGTCAATAAACTAAGGTAAATACGTTGCAAAAAAGTGCCTTTTAAAATTAGGTTCTAGGTTCTAGGGAATTTTATGTTAACTTATTCACTAACACAAACGTTTAACTGTTTTTTGGTTCAATCTTAATTAAATTACTGGCGGCGATGGCAAATAAACAATACCCGGTAAAATACCAAAAACCAGCGCCAAACTCTGCGTGCATATTGATAAGTTCGCCCATTTGGCCTTCTGCGTTACCGGCTAAGTAGGATACGATTAACGCAATAACAAATACATCAACCATACTCCATTTACTTAAGCCTTGTATTACTTGACCGAGAAGCTGCTTAAATTTATTCACGGGTAAAAAAATATATAGCAATTGCATCAATAATTTTAAGGTTGGTATCACTATCGAAAAAAATGCCACCAGCACGGCAACTAAATAGTTTTTATTATTAGCCAGTTCGTTAACCGTGCCCCAAATACTGCGTGTTTTTTTATAGGCACTAATTTCGCCTTCGAGCTTGTCTAGACCCAACATGCTTGAAGCCATCATTAACATATTACGGGTATTACGGTCGCCCTCATCTGCCAACATTTCAATCCCGGTTTGTGCTAGCTTTGACTTATCTATTTTTCCCTCTAAGCTCAAAACAGGCTGAGTTACACCAGGAATAAGCAGTGCTAAAGCAATTAAAATCGTGGTAAATGGTAATAATAAACGCATGTAATATCTTCATAAGATAAGTTAGTTAATGCGCATAATACTCAAGTGCTTATTCTTGTTCAATAATTGATGCTAATACGTCGTCCCCGTACTGACGGGCGCTGAGCATCGCATTATAAACCACTTCTATTTCGGAGGCTGGGCGAATTGTTTCCAGCAGCTTTTCAGCCAAAGGCCAATTATCTTCTTCTACTGCCCGCGCTAGTTTAAGGGTCGCTCCCAACATACCATTAAAGTTGAGTAATGCGCTTGAAAGCTCATCACCTAAGCGAAACTCCTGCGCTATTACATCAAGCTCCATATTTAAGATCGCATCAAGTACCGACATCAGCCCAACCAAGTAGCCTTGCTCTGACATCTCTTGGCCACCCGGTTGTAACATCAACAACATAAAGTGCGCACGTGTTAATCCCAGTTTGGTTAATTCACTGGGTTTATCAACCCCAAGTTCACTCAGCGCTAATACCCTAACAAATTGGCGTATTGCATCTTCGCCTAAATAAATAACCGCCTGAGAAATTGAAGTAATAACTAAATTCTGACTTTTAGAACGGGCATTCACTAATTTCAATATACGAGCCGTTAAACCAACATCTTTAGCAACACGTTGATGCACCTCATCAAAGTTTAGATCTGAGCGTGATGTACAGCGCAATAAATCAAACACAGCCAGTTTCGAGGGTTCAACATTATGATAAGTAAGCATTTCAGGACGCGCGAAAAAGAAGCCCTGAAAGTAATCACAGCCGGCACTTTTTAAAAGCGTAAATTGTTCATGGGTTTCTATACGCTCAACGATAATTTTCACATCAGGAAATCGGCGCTTGAGCTTTTTCAATAGCATATTGGTTTTAATAATAGGCTCTTCGACTTCGAGCTTAATATAATCGACTAAGCCTAAAAGTGGTTCCCATTTAACATCGCCATCGTAATCATCTAAGGCAAACCGATAGCCTTCTTGCTTTAAAGATTTAATACGTTTTGTCATTTTCGCTATATTATCTGCACGCTCAACTATCTCGATTACAGCGCTGCTTGGTTGCAACAGTTTAGGGAAGTCTTCTAATAAGGCATCTGTTGAAAGGTTAATAAATGCACGATGATTTGCGGTGAGCTTATCAATACCTATCAACATTAAGGCATTAAAAAACAACCGCCCAGTAGCTTGGCCGTCGGTTGTACCAACAGGAAAAGCGTTATTAATCGAATCTCGATAAAGTAACTCATATGCATAAAGGCCTGTGTCAGCATCAAAAATTGGTTGCCTTGCTATATATAGAGTAACAAGGTTTGGCATATCGGCTGTTATCTGCGTACTCAGCATATTATTTCCTGCTAATAATTCTAGCGACTTATGCCAGCTAAATTGTTGTTATTTTATCGATTCAGTATAGTTAATTTTTTTCAGCTTGCCTAAACTTAAACATCGGTAACCAGCCTAATCAACTCAATGCCAGCAAAATACTGTGCGCTTATAGTAATTTATATACCCACACATAAATAATGGATATGTTCTAATTTACTCTACAATTGAGTACAATAGCTACTTACCTTTAAGTTTACCTCCCTTACAAGAGCCCGATATGAGCATAGAACAGACCTTAGTTGAACGCAGCAATACCCAATGTGAGTTATGTGCTGCGAGTGAAAATCTTTCTGTATACGAAGTACCACCTGTTACAGAAGCTCATTCAGATAAATGCATTTATACCTGCCAAACGTGCAAAGACCAAATTGAAAACAACATTGAGCTCACCCCAACTCATTGGCATTGTTTAAACGACAGCATGTGGAGTCAAACACCAGCCGTTCAAGTGGTTGCTTATAGAATGCTTACCCGCTTAGCACCTGATAATGGTTGGGCGCAAGACGCACTAGATATGATTTACTTAGAAGAAGACACACTAGCCTGGGCAAAAGTTGCATTAGCAGAAGACGATGATATTAAGCATGTTGATAGCAATGGTGTAGTCTTACAAGCAGGCGATACAGTTACACTAATTAAAGACTTAGATGTTAAAGGAAGTAGCTTAACGGCTAAGCGCGGCACTGCGGTTCGCAATATCGGCTTGACGAGCAACCCTGAGCATATAGAAGGACGTGTAGACGGTCAGCGCATTGTTATTTTAACCAAGTTTGTTAAAAAATAAGCGCGTCTAGCGCTTTTTCTTGTGTTCCAACAATTAAGCTATTATTAAGTAACTAAGTCGTACACTTATAGCTAGTTAAGAATCCACCGATTTCATTCACCCCAAGGAATAAGCCATGCTATTACATAAACCAAATGCAATTTTAAAATCGATTGTTGGTATGAGTCTATTAGCCAGCAGTGCTGTTGTACTTTCAGGATGTCAAAGCCAACCTGAATCAACTGAACAAACTACTGAAGATGCAGCTATGGCCACGTTAACTACGCAAATTACCTACCTTGATCGCAGCATGCTGCGCCCGGGCGCGCAACTGACAGTAACCCTTGCTGACGTATCAAAAATGGATGCTAAAGCTGAAGTGATCAGCCAGCAAACTATTGATATTAATGGTGCACCACCTTACACGGTAGAGCTTAGTTATGATGCGAGTAAAATGGATCAACGTCACCGCTATAGCGTCATGGCACGGATCACTAATCAAGACCAACTATTATATGTAAGCACAACCCATAACAACCCGTTTGAGCAATCGCAACAAACCACTCCTTATGAGGTTGTGGTGTCTAAAGTAGCGCCGCAAAAACCTAATGTCGATTTAGTAAATACGTACTTTAAAGCGATTACTTTGAATGGCGAAAAAGTAATCGTAGAAACAAAAGAGCCCTTTATTCAATTTAGCGCTGATAACAAAAGCCATGGTTTTTTAGGTTGTAACAACTTTACTGGTAGCTACCAAGTAAATCAGCAAACACTTAAATTTAGCCCACAAGCCAGCACAAAGAAAATGTGTTTTAAAGGTATGGAACAAGAAGCGGCAATGTCAGCAGTATTACAAAATACCGCACAGTGGGAAATTAAAGGTGAATTACTTCGTTTGAAAGATCAGCAAGGAAACGAACTTGCAACTTTTAAAGCAACTTACTTTTAAATATAACGCATAGACATCAAACGCCCAGCTCTGCTGGGCGTTTTAGGTTATTCTTCAACTAACTGTTCGCTACGGTAAAAACCAGACGAGTCGCTTAGCAGACTTACCAGCTCTGGTAATATCTTATCCATCGTTTGTTTAAGCTTCCATGGCGGGTTAATTACGATCATTCCTGATGCCGTCATACCATGTACTTCAGTATCCGCTGTGGTAGCCAGTTCAAATAACTGAATATTACGCATACCTGAGGCAATTAAGCCCTCTTCCATACGCTCAATTCGCTCTCTATCAACCACTGGGTACCAAATCATATACGTGCCTGTAGCAAAACGCTGATAAGCCTTGGTTAGCGTTTTAACAACGGTATCGTAGTCGTCTTTAATTTCATAGGGTGGGTCAATTAATACGCACGCGCGACGCGACGCAGGAGGCAATAAACCAATTAAACCTGCAAAACCATTCTCACCACGAACACGGATCGAACGTTTGCCGCTCATGTTTTCTTGCAGTAGCGTTAAATCCCGCGGATGCAATTCAAAAAACCAGCCCTTGTCTTGGCGACGCAAAAAATGCTCGGCAATTTTTGGAGAGCCGGGGTAAAAAGCCAACTGCGCCGAGTTATTAAATGATTTTATCAATTCGATATAATCATTTAGCGCTTGGTGTTCGCTATTATGTTGGTAAAGCTTAGCGATACCATCAAGGTATTCTTGGGTCTTTTGCGCATCGGCACCTGCCAATTCAAAAAAACCAGCCCCTGAATGGGTATCGATATAGTCCAATGGCTTATCTTTAAGTGTTTGGTAGCTCAAGACTTGAGCAAGGACCAAATGTTTAACCACATCGGCTGGGTTTCCAGCATGAAATGAGTGTCTATAACTAAGCATAATGTTATTTCGCTATAAATGGTTTATTTAAATAAACCCATTGAAGTTGGTTATATTCTACAACATAAAATGCCGAGGGTCATAAATTGCTGGTGCTTGAATTCAAGATTAAGTGAATCACTTATGAACAAATCAGGCGCTAGCCTGAACAGCTCATTAACATTAAATAAAAATCAGCTAAAACGCACGTAAATGCTGGCATATAAAGCAACTTTGCTTTACATTTGCATGACAATAATCACAGTTTTATGAGCGCCTTAATGAATAACGATACCCTTTCTCAACTAGAACAATTGATCGACCAATTAATTGGTCAAAATTCACAGCTACAAGCTCAGGTTAGCGAGCTTAAAGAAAAAAACAGTAAGTTAATCGATGAAAATGAAATTCTTCAACTTGAAGTCCTCGAAAGTGAAGAAAAACAAAAAGACACCAGTACAACGTTAACTGGTTTACTTGAGAAGCTACAAAGCGTCCAACAGGCTAGCTAATGTCTGAGCTGCAAAACCAGCGAGTCACCGTTGAGTTGCTTGGTAAAGAGCAGCAATTTGCTTGCCCTGCAGGACAAGAAGATGCCCTCATTGCATCAGCCAAATATTTAAATGATTTGGTTGAACAAATGAAGCAACGCTCAACCGTGCGAAATGATCAAAAAGCCTTATTAATGGCAGCTTTGAACATGAGCCACGAGTTACTTGAAGCGAAAACGCAGCAAAGCGTTGAACAACAACAACAAGATCAGCTCATTGATAAACTAAGTGCTTACTTAGGACAATCATCAACCAAATAAAAAAGCGCCCTGCGCTTTTTTATTATCTCGCTATTTCCAGTATCAATTCCAAACAAAATCCGCTAACTTTGCTATTTTATTGTTGGCTGCTCAGGTTGTCACTATGACCCATTATTTTTATTCTCCCATGAAATTTATTACGTTTTTACTGCTAAGCTGCTTCTGTGTTGCAGCCAATACAACTGCTGCACCAACGCAATGGCGCACTATCTCTGCAAATGTACAATTTTTAGAGCAGTCGAGTAATTTACGTTTTTATGATTCAAACCAAGTGCTTATTCAGGGTGATAAATGTGCATTAATGTTTGATGCCAGTGGCGATTTTGCCGCTGTTGAAACGACCATTGAACACCTAAAAAATACCTTAACGACTCCTTTATGCTACTTGGTTGCTAGCCACTTTCACGATGACCATTTACTGGGGATGGCTATTTTGCAACACCACTACCCTGACGCCCAACTAATTGTTCATCAACAGCTTGCAACTGAGTTTCAGACTCTGCAAAAAGCCTACTCTGATAAATTGGACAGTTATGAAAAAAGCATTGAACTGAGCTTGCAACGCTTATCACAGCAACCAGAAGCCCAGCAGCAACAGTGGCGCGATAAGCTCAACTTAGCGAAGCAACGATTGCTTCGTTGGCGCCAATACCAACTGCAAGCACCCAATATACCAGTCTCTCAGCCGCTCACGCTGGAGCTTGGTAACTATCCTGTCATTATTAACGCCTATCAAGCTCATACCAACGCTGATCTAACTCTCAGCGCCGAAAACCATCGTATTTTAGTTGGCGCAGATCTCGTTGACTGGCTACCCTATCCAGGTCACGGTAATTTTAATAGTTGGATAAAAGTACTGTCGCAACTACACAGTGATAAACGCATTAAACTAATTCTTCCAGGACACGGAGGAGTACTTAAAGTCGATGATTTACAACAACCTTTAAGCTTTTTACAGGCTATTGAAGCGCATGTATTAGCGCACCCACAACAAGACTTAACTCAATTAGAACACAGCTTTGATCAACAATTTGCTAAAGACTATCAAATCGACGAAATATCCAAGAAAGCTTATCCTCTGTTCCTACAGGCTGGACTTAAACGAGCGAAACAGTCAAAATAACGACTGCACGCGGATGTGCTAGACTTTTAAAAGGATATTAATTTAGTGATTTTTATGCGCAGTTATCTCTTAGCCCTATTAATGTTGTTACTGTTGCTTACTGGTTGCCAGACAACAGAGCAACCTGTAGAGCCAAGTGATGCACCGCAAGCCCCAATTATTTTTAATCACTTTAAGCCAACACATACCCCGCAGCCACTGGCTGACAGCGAACAGAAAAAACAAACAATAAAATTAAAAGCACCATCGCAACAAGCTACAAAACAATCTCAAGCAAGCAATCGCAGTCAAGACTTATGGCAGCATATTGCTGATAAATTAACCATCAAAGTGTATCTAAACAAAGCTCTCAACAAACGTATTTCATGGTATACCAAGCAACCTAATTACTTACAGATAGTCAATGAACGTGCTGCTCCGTACCTTTATCATATTGTCAGTAAAATTGAGCAACGTAAGTTACCGATGGAGTTAGCCTTGTTACCTTTTGTTGAAAGCGACTTTAGGCCCACCATCAGCTCATCTGAGCAGGCGGTTGGAGTATGGCAATTAGTCGGTGCGACAGCCCATCACTTTGGGATCAAATCAGATCAATGGTATGACGGTCGCAAAGATGTCTTGGCCTCAACCGATGCAGCACTGGCGTATTTAGAGTATTTATATAAACAATTTGATGGCAATTGGTTGCATGCATTAGCGGCCTATAATAGTGGCGAAGGACGAGTAAAACGCGCAATTGCCGAAAATAAAAAGCGCGGTAAAAGCACTGATTACTGGACTTTAAAATTACCAAAAGAAACCTCCGAATACGTACCAAAACTACTTGCACTAAGCTACTTAGTAAAACACCCAAACCGCGGCTTGACTCGCCCTAAGCTGGCGAATAAAGCACTAACAACTGAACTAAATATTGGTCAACAATTTGACTTTTCAGTGATAGCCAACCTATCAGGCATCGGTCGTAACCAGTTACATAAACTGAATCCAGGTTATTTAAAAAATCAAAGTTCTCCCAACGGCCCACACACTTTATTACTCCCATTACAGCAACAAAGCTTACTAAGCAGTCAATTTTTTAAGAGTAATTTTGCTGGTGAATATACGGTGAAAAAAGATGACACCTTATATTCAATAGCTCGCCGCTTTGGATTATCGGTGGAAAAACTTAAAGCTATAAATAATAAACATTCCAACCTAATTGGTATTGGTGAAACCCTAATGATTGGACAACCTCGCACTATGCCCGATTCATTAACGATTGATTATAGAATTAGCCCTTACCTTGAGCAGAATGAAATGGCGATCCCAACGATTGCGATCCACTATCAAGTAAAACCAGGCGATACCATCTGGGGAATTAGCCAGCTATACGACGTGCCGCATAGTGATTTAGCGCAATGGAATCAACTCAATGCCTCCAGTATTTTAACACCAGGTACGCAACTGGTTTTACATTTACCACAAGCAACGAAAACGGCTCCTCAAATACACAATGAAGGTTTACTTTCTGAACTTGAAAAAACCTTAAAACAACCGCACTAACCAGCAGTTTCACATCACTCGTATTTAGCGTAAAATTAGTTTTTCATTTTAGTTAAATTAAAGAGATCAGCATGCAAATTAGCAAAAACTCGGCCGTGGAATTTCACTACACATTAAGTGAAGCAGGCGAGCAACTAGAAACAAGTACAGGTAATGAACCATTAAGTTATATCCACGGCCTTGAAGGCATGCTGCCAGGTCTTGAAAAAGCCCTTGAAGGTAAATCTGCGGGTGACACTTTAAGCGTGACTTTAGAACCAAGTGAATCATATGGCGAGCGTGTTGATGATCTTATTCAGCGCATTCCACTTAAACATCTACAAGGTGACACTAAAGTGTGGAAACCAGGCATGACAGCGATGGTTCATTCAAACCAAGGTCGTCATCAAGTAACGATTGTAAAAGTAGGCCGCTTCAATGCTGATTGTGATTTAAATCACCCATTTGCAGGCAAAACACTGACTTTTGATGTGCAAATACTTAGCGTGCGTGAAGCAACCAACGAAGAATTATCTCATGGTCATGTGCATAGCGAAGGCGGCTGCGGCCACAACCACTAAGGAATTACTATGTCAAAGGTTGCTATCGTTACGGGCGGCAGTAAAGGCATAGGCCTAGCTGTGGTTGCACGCTTTTTAAAGAATGGTTATCAGGTACATAACTTAGATATTGAAAGTGGCGAGCTAGGTATTTGGCACCACTGTGATGTTAGTAATGTGAGTGCTGTAAAGCAAGTTATTACAGATATTGCCAATCAAGAACAACGCATCGATGTATTGGTATCGAATGCGGGCCGTCATTTAAGTGCAACGATTGAGAATACCGACGAAACAACCTTTGATAGCTTATTTGCCTTAAATGTAAAAGGTGCATACGCAGCAATTCAGAGCGTTTTACCGAGCATGAAAGCACAGCAACATGGGGCGATTATTTTAATTGCCTCAGATCAAGCAATTATCGGCAAAACCAATTCATTTGCTTACAATTTAACAAAGCATGCCTTAGCATCAATAGCCAAAACCACAGCTCTAGATTACGCGCAATATAATATTCGCGCTAATGCTGTTTGCCCTGGCACCATAGAAACACCACTATTTCATAATGCGATTGATGCCTACTGCGCTCGCAGTGGCGCAGATAAAGCAAGCATCGTTGCCGAAGAAGGTGCTTTGCAGCCGCTAGGTAGACTCGGCCAAGCTGATGAAGTAGCGGCACTTGTTAACTTTTTAGCCAGTGATGATGCCAGCTTTATTACTGGAAGTTTGCAAACCATTGACGGTGGCTACACAACACAATGAGTGAACGTATTATCGATCCCCACGTGCACTTTTTTAATTTAGCACAGGGGCAGTACGATTGGTTGCAAGGTAACAATCCGGTCAGCTGGCCAAATTTAGCAAAAATTAAAGCACCTATAACCGCAGCGCAATTACAGCAACAAACCCAGTTTGAACTGGCAGGCCTAGTGCATATTGAGGCAGGTTATGATAACCAACAACCCATCAACGAATTACTTTGGTTAGCTGAACATTTAGCAGATCAAAACTATAAAGCAATTAGCTTTGCCAAAATTGATGGTCATCCTAGTAACTTTAATGCTGCTATTACTGCATTATCACACCCCTCCTTGATTGGTATTCGAGATATTACACAAGGCAGCGACGCCATACGTTTAAGCAATTCTAACTGCCTAGAAAACCTAGCTTTACTAAGCAGTGAGCAGTTAATTTTCGAAGCACAATTTGCAATTGAAAACCTTGCAATAACACAACACATTGTGAATTATTGCCATCAACTACCGCAGTTACAGATCGTTATAAACCATGCAGGTTTGCCAAATGACTTATTAGACTGGCAGCAAGGGATCCGCCAATTAGCACAAATAGCCAATTGCAGGATCAAGTTTTCAGGATTTGAATTATTTCCTGCACTTTCACAAAACCTGCAACAACTGTGCTTCGAGTTTATTATTAAGCACTTTGGTTTACACCGAGTAATGTTTGCTAGTAACTTTCCAGTGTGCCAAATCAATGCAAGTTATCAACAATGTTGGCATAGCCATTATCAGCGCTGTACTAGTGACAATATGTGGTCACAACTTAGCTACAAAAACGCACAGTACTGCTATCAAGTTTAATTAAAACCCGCTATATTTAAGCTATGTTGTATTAAAATAAAGTATAAATATGGCTATTTCATCAACAAATAAATTCGCGTTAGGGCTTATTAATTGCTCTTTGCTAGTACTGCTCAGCGGCTGTGGTGGCGGTAGTACAATGACCGACAACAATAACAGCAATGGTGATGGCGACACTGGTAACAGTATCAATTGGACTCAAGGTGTATTCCAACCATCAAGTAACTTTGATCAACAATGCCAAGCACTAAACGAAAAGCATTGGCTGCGATCATGGAGCAACGAAACTTACCTTTGGTATGATGAAATAGTCGATCGTGATCCTGCCCTCACTCCCGCTGTGAGCGACTATTTTAACTTATTAAAAACCGAGCAGATTACTGACTCTGGCGCTAAAAAAGATAACTTTCATTCCAGTCTACCAACCGCACAATGGGAAGCACAAAGTCAATCTGGTGTAACGTTTGGCTATGGTTTTAAAGTGAAGTTAATAAGCCCATCAGCGCCGCGCCAAGGTGTGATTAGCTATACGGAGCCGAACTCACCTGCAAGTAATGCAAATCTTGCTCGTGGTTTTGAGATTTTAGAAGTTGACGGCGTTGACTTTGTTAATGCCAGCACGCAAGCAGAAGTAGACACCCTCAATGCAGGTTTATTTCCAACTCAAACAGGGAAAAATACGACCTTTTTATTTAAGGACTTAAACACTGACGAAACGCGTGAAGTCACTTTAACCTCGCAAACAATTAGCTCTAAACCTGTTACAAACGTAAAAACCTTAGCCGATGGCAGCGTAGGCTACTTTCAGTTTAATAGTCATAATGCGGTGGCTGAAAAACCACTTTATGATGCTTTTAATAATCTAAAAGCCAGTAATGTCACTGATTTAATTATTGATATTCGTTACAACGGCGGTGGTTTCTTACAAATGGCAAGCCAAGTTGCTTACATGATCGCAGGAGCTGAGAATACCAATGGTAAAATTTTCGAAAGAACGATTTTTAACGATCAGCACCCCACTTTTAACCCTGTCACTGGACAACGTTTAGAACCTGTGATGTTCACTGATGAATTTCTTGGCTTTGCTGATAACCCAGCATTAATACCTGGCACCCCGTTACCGACCCTTAATTTAGAGCGCGTTTATTTATTAACGACCGCTAGCACCTGCTCAGCCAGTGAAGCGATTATGAATGGCTTACGCGGAGCTGATGTTGAAGTCATTCAAATTGGCGCTGGCACTTGCGGTAAGCCCTATGGCTTTTACGCAACCGATAACTGCGACATCACTTATTTTAGTATTCAATTTACCGGCGAGAACCACAAAGGCTTTGGAGAGTATGCTGACGGTTTTGCACCACAAAATACCACTGACAACGCCCGTTTACCTGTTAGTGTAGAAGGCTGCGCAGTGGCTGACGACTTTAGCCATCAATTAGGTGATCCTGAAGAAGCAATGCTTAAAGCAGCACTTAATTACCGTGCAAGCGGCAGTTGCCCTGTTGCAAGCTCAATAGCCAGTAAGCAGGGCTTTGCACCCGCTCGCTTTAGCGACACGCCAGCTGTACAAGACACCCGCGCCGCAACTTTGGCTGAGCAAAATAAAATATTGCCAAGCCAGTAAGTTATTAAGGCCATAAGAATGCTAAACAAAAAACTCTATTTCATGATAACGGCAGTACTGCTCTACGGTTGTACAACAGCAGAAACTGCCACGCCCAAATTACAGCATGCATTACTAACAAAACCGCAAAGCGAGCTTATTGCCCAAGGTATCGCTCGTCTGATGCGCACTGATAATATTGCACTGGCTGATGATGTATTTATGCAGCGCAGTTTACTGGTGGTCGATAACGTTACTAAACTCGATGAGTTTGGTAACCCAATCATGGGCAAGCAACTCAACATGCCAGACCGCTATGAACTACTCATTAAAAATGATCTGTGCTTTGTAAGGCATTTAGACAGCAAAGCCACAGAGCCATTGCCGGATGTGAAATGTAAGGTGAATTATAACTAGGTTCGAGGTTCGAGGTTCGAGGTTCGAGGTTCGAGGTTCGAGGTTCGAGCAAAATTGTAGTGCAGTGAATGTGTAAGAAATAGTTTTAAAAGAACAAGTGGATAAGCTTTATGTAAAGC